>JAJFVI010000042.1 GCA_021371895.1 Eubacteriales bacterium
AGCACCTCGCCGTAACGGGACAGGTAAACGGCGACCTCCCGGTTGAAAGACGCAGAATAGCCGCAGAGCTGCGTAAGCAGCTCTTGCGGCATAAACTGATCGGAAGATACGGGAAAGTCATAAATGGCTTTCATTTCCGCTAATATGGTGTTTCGGAGGCCTTCGGTGTTTCCGTGAATATCGGGCATAGGCATAATAACCCTTTCCGAAGCCCGGGGCTCAGCCCTGCGGGTGTTTCTGGCGATAGTCCGTCAGCGCCGCGCGGATGGCTTCTTCCGCCAGGATCGAGCAGTGCATCTTCACCGGGGGAAGCCCACCCAGCGCTTCGGCGACGGCTTTGTTGGTCAATTCCAGCGCTTCATCCACGCTTTTGCCCTTGATCATCTCGGTCGCCATGCTGCTGGTGGCGACAGCGGCGCAACAGCCGAAGGTTTTGAATTTCACATCGGTGATAATATTATTCTCTACCTTGATGTCCATCTTCATAATATCGCCGCATTTTGCGTTGCCTACGGTGCCGGTGCCGGAAGCGTCCGGCAGTTCGCCTACGTTGCGGGGGTGTTCAAAATGTTCCATAACTTTATCAGAATACATGAGATGATCCTCCTTAAGTAAAGGTTGTTTAGAAATGGTTGGTTCAAACGAAGGGCTGCGCCCCTCCCGCATTATGGCGGGTGAGGGCCGTTCCGGTTAGGCGATGCAGCTGGGCTGTGTGAGCGGGCTCATATCGCGCAATGTCTGTACGACACCGGGAAGCACGTCCAGCACGTAGCGCACATCCTCCTCGGTGTTTTCAATACCCAGGGTCAGCCGCAGGCTGCCATGTGCGATCTCATGGGGCAGGCCGATGGCCAGCAGCACGTGGCTGGGGTCAAGGCTGCCACTGGTGCAGGCGGAACCGCTGGAAGCTTCCACACCCAGCAAATCCAGCCGCATCAGAAGGGATTCGCCTTCGATGTAGCGCACGCTCACGTTTACGTTGCCGGGCAGACGCTCGGCATGGTGGCCGTTGAGGCGCACTTCCGGGATCTCAGCCAGGATGCCGTCGATGAGCATATCGCGCAGTTTCGTCATGCGGGCGGCATACTCCGGCAGTTCCGCGACGGCGATTTCGATCGCCTTGCCAAGCCCCACGATGGAGGCGAGGTTTTCGGTGCCCGCGCGAAGGTTGCGTTCCTGCGCGCCTCCGAAAATAAGGTTGTTTATCCGCACGCCCTTGCGTACGTACAGCGCGCCGACGCCCTTGGGCCCGTGGAACTTGTGCGCGGAGAGCGACAGCAGGTCAACACCCCAGGCGTTCACGTCCACGGGAATCGCGCCGATTGCCTGCACCGCGTCGGTATGGAACAGCACTCCCGCCGCTTTTGCGATCTTCCCGATTTCGGCGATGGGCTGCAGAGTGCCGATCTCGTTGTTGGCGGCCATAATGCTGATGAGTACCGTATCTTCGGCGATGGCGTTTTTCACGTCCTCGGGGTTCACACGCCCGCCCTCGTCCACCGGCAAATAAGTGATGCGGTAGCCGTGGTACTTTTCCATGTATTCGCAGGTATGCAATACCGCGTGGTGCTCCACAGCGCTGGTGATGATGTGTTTGCCCTTCTTTTCGAGCATTTCGGCAACCGAGCGCAGTGCCCAGTTATCGCTTTCGCTGCCGCCGGCGGTAAAGTAAATTTCCTGAGGCAGTGTGCCGATGGCGGCAGCCACCTGCCTGCGCGCATTCTCCACCGCGCGCTTGGCGTCGCGGCCGACGCTGTGGATGGAACTGGGGTTGCCGTAATGCTCCGTGAAATAGGAGAGCATTGTGTCCAACACTTCCTTGCGCACCGCCGTGGTCGCCGCGTTATCCATGTAGATGATTTTCTTATCCGTCATGCTCGTTAGCCTCGCATTCTTGTGGTTGTTGAAACATATCGCCCAGCGTGATACCGGACAGTTCGCGGTTGATGGAATCGGTCAGCCTGTGCCATACGTGCCGCACGGGACATTGCAGCGAGTGGTTGCACACGTTTTCATCCGTCATGCAGTCGCTTAATTCCAGCGGCCCTTCCATGGCGTCGATCACGTCCAGCACGGTAATTTCTCCCGGCGGCCTGGCGATGCGGTAGCCGCCCTGCGACCCCCGTACGCTGCCCACGAGCCCGGCTCGGCGCAGGTTGCCCAGCAGTTGTTCCAAATACTGCTTGGGAATGCCTACCGAAGCGATGCTTTGCAGGCTCTGGGGGCCGTCGTCCATGTGCCGTGCGAGATAATACATGGCGTACAGGCCGTATTTGCCGCGTGTTGAAAGCTTCATCCGATATCCCCTTCGATACCATACTAAATTGGTCGGGTATCAATGACATCATAGCACGCACCGAATCGCATGTCAACAGTTTGGAAAGAAATATTCACATTGAAACATCAAAAAACAAAATAGGCGAAATTTGTATGCAGGGCCTCCCTCATGCCAGCCACGGCATCAGGTCGGCACGGATGTTGCCCTGTGCGTCCACCATCACCTGCGCGTAGGCGATGTTGCCCGGCAGGCGCTGGCGAAGTGCCCCGGGATTGATGAGATACACGCCGTGTATGGCTTCCAGCAGCGGACGGTGCGTGTGCCCGAAAAAGGCGACCTTCGCCTCACGGGATTCCGCGGCGTTCAGCAGGGCGCCATAGTGGGTTTTCACCTCGAGCGCGTGTCCATGCGTGGCGATCATGCGCACGCCGTTTACATCGAATATCTCCAATACCGGCAGGAAAAACGCGCCGATATCGCAATTGCCGCGCACGACGTACAAGCGTACGTTGGGATTGGCGGCGCGCAGGATGGGTTCAATCGCATCCATATCACGGGCACCGTCCCCGCAATGCACGCAAATGTCGATTGGCGCGCCGCGCAGAGCCATCTCCGCCGCTTCCCGCAGCAGGTCGCGGTTGCCGTGGCTGTCGCTGAAGGCAACAATCTTCACCCTACAGTACCTCCGTAAGCAGCGCCCTCATTTTCTCGGCGGCAAGCGCGCGGTGGCTGACCCTATTCTTTTCAGATTCACCCATTTCAGCGAAGGTTTTGCCGTTTGCGTATAAAAACAGCGGATCATACCCAAAGCCGCTCTGCCCGCGGGGTTGGGTAAGCAGCGTGCCTTCGCATTCGCCTGTCACCACCCGTGTTTCTTCCCCGGGCATCGCCAGCGCCATGGCACAGACGAACTTGCAGCGCCTGTCGGTGAACTCCTGCATGTTTTCCAGCAGCAGGCGGTTGTTCGCGTCGGTATCCCCGTGTTCTCCGGCGTAGCGTGCGCTGTACACGCCGGGTGCGCCGCCCAATGCGGTGACAGCGAGGCCGCTGTCGTCCGCCAGCGCAGGGAGGCCTGTGGATTTGGCGACGGCTTCGGCTTTGAGAATCGCGTTGCGTTCGAAGGTGTCGCCGTTCTCAATGATCTCTGTATGAAAGCCGACGTCCTGCATGCCAACCAGCTCGCACACCCCGCCCAGAATGGCGCGCAGTTCCTTGAGCTTATGGTCGTTTCCGGTGGCGACCACAAGTTGGGGCACAGGAACCAGCCAATCTCCCCGGTTCGCGAGCGCCTGCCGCTGCGCACGCATCAGGCCGCGCACACCCACCGCGCCGTAACGCAGCAGCGTATCCAGCTCGTATCGGGTAAACGCGCGGCCTTCACCCGTACCCTGCAATTCAATAAACTCGCCCTTGTGGTTGAGCACAAGGTTCATATCGGTTTGCGCGTGGCTGTCCTCTATGTAGCACAGGTCCAAAAGCGGCGTGTTTTCCACAATACCCGCGCTGATGGCGGCCACCTGCCCAATAATCGGGTTTTCCGCAATCAGACCGTTTTGCATCAGCTTATGCACGGCGATGACCAGCGCGACATACGCGCCCGTGATGGCCGCCGTGCGCGTGCCGCCGTCGGCCTGCAGCACGTCGCAATCAAGGGTGATCGTGCGCTCGCCAAGCTTACCCATATCCACTGCCTGGCGCAGCGCGCGCCCAATCAGGCGCTGAATCTCAACGCTCCGGCCATCCTTCTTGATGCCGTCGCGGGGCTTGCGCCGCCCGGTGGAGGCCGGAAGCATGGCGTATTCCGCCGTTACCCAGCCGCGCCCCTGCCCGCGCAGAAAAGGCGGCACGCCTTCCTCCACGCTCGCGGTGCAAATGACCTTCGTTGTCCCCGCCGTAATGAGGCAACTGCCGTCGGCAGTTTTCATATAATCCGGTTCCATGGCACAGGGCCGCGCCTGCATGGGCGCGCGTCCGTCGCTGCGGTTCACGTTGGGCACATCCTTCCCCGTCCGGCAATCCCGGCTGCTTTTGCGTATCACAGCTATTATACGGAGTTTTCGTTACGCTGTCCAGCGCGGGCGCGATTGCGCGGCGTGACGCATTGTGCTATCATATGGAGACTTTAAGCGAGGGGGCAGAAGCGATGCCCATGGACGGGTTCACCCTATCCTTCATGGCAAGGGAGTTGCGCGACGCGCTTGTGGGCGGCCGTGTGGAGCGCGCCAGCCAGCCGGAACGCGACGCGCTGCTGCTGACGGTGCGCAATCAGGGGCGCAATGAAAAGCTGCTGCTCAGCGCAAGCACCGAGCAGGCGCGCGCGCAGCTGACGGAACAATCTTATGAAAACCCCGCCCAGCCGCCGATGTTCTGTATGCTGATGCGCAAATACCTGCAGGGCGCGCGCATTGCCGCCATCGAACAATGGCGGGGCGATCGGGTACTGACCATAACGCTGGACTGTATGGGGGAAATGGGTGACGCGATCCAGAAAACGCTGGTGTTGGAGATCATGGGGCGGTACAGCAACCTGACGCTGGTGGACGAAAAAGGGGTCATCGTGGATTGTTTGCGGCACGTAAACAGTGAGATGAGCCGTGTGCGCATGCTGCTGCCGGGCGTCACGTTCGCTTTTCCGCCCGCGCAGGATAAACTGCAACCCACGGAAATCACCGGAGAGGCACTTGCAGCAAGGCTTATCGCGTTTCCCGGCATGCTGGAAAAGGCGCTAATCGAGAACATTTCCGGCTTGGCCAAGATCAGCGCGCGGGAGGTGTGCGCACAAATCGGAGCGGATGGGCAAACCTTTTGCGATCTGCTGGATACAGCCGCCGCTGCGCGTTCTGTGGCTGCATTTTATCAGGGTTTACACGCGCGTTTCGCTCCTGTGACGATTGGCGAAACTACGGGGCGGGTGCTCGATTTTTTCCCGTTTCTCTATCTCACCTTTGCGCCGGATGCGCAAAAGCCCGCCGCCAGCCTGAGCGCGGCGATGGACGCGTTTTATTTGGGGCGCGATATTCGCTTAAGAATGCAGCAGCGCGGCGCCGGGCTGCAAAAGCAAATAAAAACCAACCTCTCCCGGCTGGAAAAAAAGCAGGAAATCATGCTGGAGACGCTTGGCGAAAGCGAGAAAGCGGAGCAAAACCGCCTCTTCGGAGAGCTATTGACCGCCAATATGCACATCATCCCAAGGGGTGCGGCAGACGTTACCGTGGCAAATTACTACGATCCCGATATGCACACGGTGACCATAGCGCTATCCACGCAGCTTACGCCTGCGCAAAACGCGCAGCTTTACTACAAAAAGTATCGCAAAGCCATCAACGCGGAAAAATACGCGGTTGAACAACTCGCTGTGATCCAAAGCGAAATGGAGCTGCTGGACAACGCGCTGGACGATTTGGATAAGTGCAGCACAACCACCGATCTTTCGGAAATCCGCGCGCTGCTGGTGCAAAGCGGCTTTGTGCGGCCGGATGCCGAAACCCGCAAGCGCAAAAAGCCGCCGGAAGGGAAGCCATACCACTTCACAGCGCCGGACGGCACAGAGATCCTCGTTGGGAAAAACGCGCTGCAAAACGACAGGCTCACCCTGCATGCCCGCGCAGAGGAAACCTGGCTGCACGCGCAGGGAATGCCAGGCTCGCACGTCATTATACGTACGGAGGCCGTGCCCGCGCCGGAAACGCTGCTTTTGGCGGCGAAGCTGGCGGCCTATTACAGCAAGGGGCGAAACCACCCGAGCCTACCCGTGGATTATACCCGGCGCAAACATATCAAAAAGGGTGCCAGCGCCGCGGCCGGGCTGGTGACCTATACCAATTTTCAAACAATCTTCGTCGGCCTGACGCCGGAAGAGATGGTTACCATCTCCCGCGCCGCCGCCGAGAACTGAGGGGACGAAACGATGAACGTATCCATCCGCACAGCAACCGGGGAGGATGCCGCCTTCGTACACGACGTATACGGCTACTACGTCGAAAACACCAACGTTACTTTTTCCACCGAGAACCCGGATGTGGAAAGCTACCGGCAAAAAATACTGCATACGCTGGAAACATATCCTTTTTATATCTGTGAGGCGGACGGCAAGCCGTGCGGCTTTGCCTACGGTTCGCAGATACGCCCGCACGAAGCCTATCGCTGGGGGGTGGAGGCGACGGTGTATTTAGCGCCGGACGCGCCAAAGCGCACCGGGCTGGGCAGCACCCTATACACGCGCCTTATCGATACGCTTACGCAGCAAGGCTTTATGACGGTGTACGGCGTGATTACCGAACAAAACGAACCGAGCCTTGCCTTGCACCGTGCCATGGGGTTTACGATGGCTGGGCAGTTTGACCGGATGGGTTATAAAAACGGGCAATGGCTGGGGGTCATCTGGATGCGTAAGGAAATCGGGCATTTCAGCGATACACCCTCGGAACCCGTGTTGTTCCGGTTGCTGGACGCGGGGGAATGAAACCGGCCGGACACGATATGAAAAAGCCGCCTTACTATGCAAGAAAGTACTTGCATAACGGCAACTGCTATGGTAAAATAAACTTCGCGGTTCTACAGAACCCGAGACTGGCATGCGCAAAAGAGGTGAAATCGCGTGAAAGAGAAAATCCATCCCAAGTACGGCAAGTCGATCGTTCGTTGCGTATGCGGTGAAACGTTTGAGACCGGCTCAACCAAGCCGGAACTTCGAGTAGAAATCTGCTCCAAGTGCCATCCCTTCTTCACCGGCAAACAGAACCTGGTGGACACCGGCGGGCGCGTGGATCGCTTTAAAAAGCGCTTCAACATCGAATAACGTCATCGCACCGGCAAAGCGGAAACTCCGCCTTACAGCAAAAACTACGCCCGCGGCAGCAGCCGCGGGCTTTGCTTATCTATAGAGTCGCAACGCTGCTTTTCGAGCGTACCTCATTTACCTGTTTGCTGCGCTCATGGTCGGTGAAAGGCGCAAGGCTTCCGAACACATCACACATATCGCTGATTTCGCAATCCAGTCGGTGAGCTGCGGCTCTCCGACATTGCCAAGGAAGAGGATTGTCGGCAACCTACGCCCGCAGCATCCGCACGGGTTTTGACGTGTCAATCATTTAAGATTTAAAGAAAATCAGGTAGACGATCGTAGCAAACAGCCCCAGGCAGAACATTAATAAGCTGAAACTAACGGAACGAGCCAACCGCCGGGACTGCCTGCCGACCTCCTCGTTGCCTGCTGCCAACGCGTACACAAAGGACTGCTGCACGGGGCGCTTGCGCCAAAGGGTGTAGTTGAGCAGTTTCACAAAGGCATCCAGCACGGTGCCGACCGCGTAGGTAAAGCGGTTGCCGCCGGGCACAGGCGTACGCGATGCGCCGATGTGCAGCAGCGCGCGCCTTAACGCGGCCAGCAACGCGTCGGTGGAACGCTCCAGCGCGCGGGCAATGGCAAGCCCAACGATAATCAAAAAGTTGAGCAAAGGCCGGTAAACGCTGTCTTCCAGATCCAGCCAGACGGGCTTGCGATCGGGATAGGCGTGGTAGCCGTCCGCGGTACGGGGGGAGAGCAGCGGGCGAACCAGCACCGCGTACAAGGCGATACCGATCACAAGGGATTTACACGCGCCCAGCAGGTTCTCGGTGCTGAAAACGTCCATCGGGCGCAGGTTGATCGCGCCCAGGAACCCTTGCGAAATTCGGCCGATGCCGCCCATCAGTGCGTCGGGCAACATGCCCAGCAGCGGGGGAAGCATGGCGATAAGCACCAGCACCGCCGCGGAAGCGGGGGAGAGGTAACGCTTCATACCGTCATATTCAGCCTGCCGCGTGGGGTGGTGCTGCCAAAATATGCAGACGTAGATTTTCAGCATGTAGGCCAGCGTAAGCCCCCCGGCGATCACAAACAGCCATTCCGCCGCTGCGTAGGCCGAAGCGTCGGCACCCTGTAACGTTAGCAAGGCAATATACTCGTTCAGGCTTTCGTGCAGGAGCGATTTGCTTACGTAGCCGCTGAAAAGCGGCACACCCGAGATGCCCAATAGCCCCGACAGGAATACGATATGCAACAGCGGCTTGTTCCGCCCGAAACCCCGCGCACCGTCCAGATCAATCACATGGGCGTTCATCGCCACTATACCGGCGCACAGGAACAGGATGAGTTTAAAGAGCGAATGATTCACCATCTGCCCGACCGTACCCCACGCAGCAAGCCCGTTTTCCTCTGCGAGCAGGGTCATCAGGCCGACCCCGATCAGGATGAAGCCGATCTGGCTTACGCTGGAGGAGGCGAGTACGCGCTTGAGATCGTTGGAAAGCAGCGCGAGCACCGCGCCGGTGAGCATCGTAGCGATGCCCAGCCCAAAGAGCAGCGCACCCCATGCGGCGCTAAAGTACATCAATTTTACGCTTAACACCAACACGCCGAAAATGCCGGTCTTGGTGAGCATTCCGGAGAGCAGCGCGCTCGCTGGCGCGGGCGCGACCGGGTGCGCCTTGGGTAGCCATACGTGCAGGGGGAATGCGCCCGCCTTCGCCCCGAAACCAATCAGCATCAACCCGCAGGGCAGCCACAGCGTGGCTGGCGCGGTTTGGGCGGTCAGCGCGGGCAGTTCCGCAAAGCTGGCGGTAACCAGCGTTTGCGGCAGTAAAAACAAACCCATCAGGATGCACAGACCGCCGATCAAAGCGATGTACAGGTACGTTTCGGCCGCGCGCAGGGCTTTGGGCGTCTCCGCGTGCGCTACCCAGGGATAGCTGACCAGCGACATGATCTCAAAAAAGAGGAACGTCGTTATGAGGTTGTCTGATAGCAGCACGCCGAGCGTGGAACCAAAGGTCATGAGGGTGAAAAACACGTAGCGGGGCACGTTTTCTTCGTGCTTAAAATACTCCAGCGAGAAGACGGACGTAAACAGCCACATCAGCCCGGCGATTGCCGCGTATAGCCCGCGAAACCCATCCGCGCGCAGCGCGATGCCAAATCCGCACACACCGGGCACTGAAACCTCAAATGGCACACCCCGGGCGGCGAGAAACGGCAGGGCGGCGAGCGCCGGAAAGCACACCCCGACGGTCAGGCAAAGCGCTGCCACGGAGCGGAGCTTGCCTTTGCGGCCAAGCGCGTAGGCGATGGGCGCGGCCGCAAAAGGCAGCAATACCGGAAGAAGAAGCATGATATCGCCTTGCATTTGCACTCTCCTTTACAGCTTGCCGCTTGCAACCAGCGACAGGAATTGAATGAGCGGCCCGGAAAAAAAGACGAGTGCGAGCATGATAAGGCACAGGAGAATCAGCGGAAGCTTCATCCGCCAGCCGGGGTCGCTTTCGTTCGCGGCCTGCACTGCGTCGTTGGGGGGGAGGGCGAAAGCCGTAACCGCCGGAGGCAGCAGATAGATGGCGGTCAATACCGCCGAAATGATCAGCACACCCGTGCCCGCGAAGCCCAGCGCCGTACCCCCTGCAAGCCCTGCCGTGGCGAGCGCCCATTTGCTCTGGAACCCGATAAACGGAGGGATACCTACCAATTCTACCGCGCAGAAAGCGAATATAGTAAAGATAAACGGCATCCTGCGGCCCATGCCGCGTAAATCCTGCACGTAGGATTTGCCCGATCGAATCATCCACGCGCCCACGCAGCTGAACAGCGCGATTTTCATCAGAGCATGGAACACCATATGCATCAGCCCCGCAGTAAGCCCTTCCGGGGTCATCAGCAGGACGCCAAAAAGCACATAACTCAGGTTGGAAACGGTGGAGTAGGCCAGCCTGCGTTTCAGGTGCTGCTCCCGCACAGCCATAACGCTGCCAAACAGGATGGTGAAAAGCGCCAGAGACAGGCACACCGTCTGCGCCCAACTGCCGGAAAGCAGCTTCGCGCCGTATACGAAGTATGCAAGCCGGGCGATGGAGAACACGCCCGCTTTGACGACCGCCACCGCGTGCAATAATGCCGTAACCGGCGTGGGAGCCACCGTGGCCGTTGGCAGCCAGCCGTGCAGGGGAAAGACCGCCGCCTTGACCCCAAAGCCCAGAAAGCCCAGCGTGAACAGCGCGAGCACCGTCGAACGCGGCGCTTTGAGCAGCGCGGCGATGCCGCCGTAGGTAAACGCTGTCGTACCGCCGTAGTGCAGCGCGCCGATCATGGCCACAAACGCGAGCGCCGCGCCGCCCAGCGAGTAATACAGGTACTTGCGGGCAGCGTAAACGCTGCGCGCGCTTAAGCCGTGCGCTACCAAAAACAGCGTGGAGAACGTGAGCAACTCGTAGAAAATGTACAGCGTAAACAGGTTAGCCGCCGTCGCGATGGCCAGCGTGACGCCGAAGCTAAGGAGATAAAAGCCGAAAAACGGGTTCCCGTGGCCTTCATTTTGCATGTACTCAAACGCGTACAGGGTCGAAAGCGGCCAGAGTAGCGCCGTAAGCCCGGTGAACACCCGCGCGAGGCCGTCCATGCGGAAGGCGATGGAAAGCGTATCGGAAAACACCGCCAGCGTGTAGGTTTGTCCATCGGACGAAAACACCGCCAGCGCGGCGAACACCGAAGCGCCTAGCGTGAACACGAAGGAAAGCGCGTTGCGCGCCGTATGGTTGGTAACTCGCAATAGAAAAATCAGCCCACCACCGATAAACGGCAGTGCCAAAGCCATGGGGAGCATCGCTTCGCCTCCTTTACGTCAATTGCGCCGCGATTGCGTTCACAATACCCGACAGCGGTGCGGGCCATATGCCCAGCAGCACCGTAAGTGCCGCCAGAAGCAGCATCGGAACCAGCATACTCATTCCGGCCTCACCCCGCGGATAGGCGGCGGTCAGCGCGCTCGCGTCCATACCGGGGAAGAACGCCCGGATGCTCACCGGCAGCAGGTATGCGGCGGTCAATAGCGCGCTTACCAGCAGCACGACGGGTCCCAGCCAACCCAGAATTCCCAGGTCGGCCGCGAGCGCACCCTGCGCCAGATACCACTTGCTGATAAACCCGCATAGCGGGGGAATGCCAATCAGCCCAACGCCCGTAAGCGTAAAGCACCAAAGGGTTACGGGCATCCGCTTGCCTGCCCCGCGAAGCTCGTCCACACGCGCTTTACCTGTTTGATGGATGATCGCGCCCGCACACAGGAACAGCGCGGTTTTGATGATGCTGTGAAACCACACGTGCATCAGCCCGCCGCTCACCGCCGCCGCGTTGCCTACGAACAGCCCGAAGAGGATATAGCTGATTTGCGAAACGGTGGAATAGGCGAGGCGTTTTTTAAGGTTCTGCTCCGCAAGCGCGAGCATGGAGCCCATGAAAATCGTAATCAGCGCGAGGATCAGCAATACTGTCTGCACCCACGTGCCGCGAATCGTATCGATCCCCACGACGAAATACAATACCCTGAGCACACATAGCACGCCGGATTTCACAATTACACCGGAGAGGATGGCACTGGCTGGCGCGGGCGCTACCGGGTGCGCCGTAGGCAGCCAGCCGTGCATGGGAAACATGCCTGCCTTGGTGCCAAAGCCGATCATCGTCACCAGCACCACCCACAACAGCGTGCTATTCCCTCCGCGCAAGCTGGCGGCAGTCAGTGTTCCTCCGGCGGTAAAAATGGGCGAGATTGAATGGGCAGTGAGGTAGAAGATGCCGAAAAGCCCCATCATCGCGCCGACGATGGAATAGAGCAGGTACTTGATCCCCGCCGCTACGGCCTCTTTGGTGCGGGTATGCATCACCAGCGGGACGGAGCACAGGGTCATCGTTTCAAAGCACAGGTACATAGTGACCAGCGTACCCGAAAAACAGAGCGCCAGCAGCGCGGCTTCGGTCAGAAAATAAAAGGCGAAATAGCGCCGGGGCGCGGGATCGTGTTTCATGTAGCCGATGGAGTATACGCCCACTGCGAGCCACATGCCGGCCACCAGCAGCGCAAACAGGCGGCCGACGGCATCGCTGCGAGCCACCAGCGGCAGCGTGCCCCCCAGTATAAAAATCGTTTGACTGCCGTCACCCGTCAGGCACAGCGCGAGCGTCAGTCCGAAAGCGGCGATGAGCCCCCCCAGCACGAGAATGGCGCGTGGCCTTTCCATGCGAAAAGGCGGCAGCACGAAAAGCAAGCCGCATGTCGCAGGCACGAGGGGCACGATGTACCACAGAATACTTTGCATGGTGCCGCCTCCCTGCTTATGAAAATACGCTCAGACCCTGCCGGATGGCCTGCAGGATGGATTGCGAAAAGAAGCCCACGCACAGGTTGACCGCTGAAAGCCCCAGCAGCGCCGCGGAGGTGAGGGCACTGCGGCGAAAGGGAACGGCCACGAAACCGGCTTTAGGTTGGCGGTATAGACTCATAACCGTATGCATGAAATAAAACGCGTTGAGCAGCGTGCTCGCGGCCAGCGCCCCCAGCAGTAGCCACATCGAAACCCCGCCTGCCGCAAAGGCGGTCTGCGCCAGGTAGACCTTGCTGAAAAACCCGCCCAGAATCGGTACGCCCACCATGCTCAGCGCGCCGATGGTGAACGCCGCGCCTGCCGCCGGGTAACGGTAGCCCGCGCCGCGCAGATCGTCAAAGCGCTTACTGTCCCCGGAGGCGTCCGAGAGGCCGGAGGTGGATAAGAAAAGCATACTCTTTCCCAGAGAATGTACCAGCAGCTGAAACAGCGCTGCGATGACGCCCGCTGTGGTGCCAAGCCCAATGCCGGCGTAGATGTAGCCGATCTGTGAAACGGAACTGAAGGCGATCATCCGCCGCAGGTCGTGGCTGCGGATGGCGGAGAGGCTGCCGAAGATCATCGCCAATAATCCAAAGGCGAACAGCAGGTTCAGCGCGTGGTTAGCCTGCACAACCTCAATGCCGATCACCCGGTAGAATATCTTCAGCAGCAGAAAAATATACCCTTTGCTGATCAGGCTGGAAAGCACCGCGCTCGCCATGGGCGTAGCATAGCCGTACGCGTCCGGAAGCCAGGTATGGAATGGGAACAGCCCGCTTTTAATGCCCAGCCCCACGCAGAACAACCCGATGATTACCGTTACAGGCAGTGCGTACGCGCCGTTTTGGGTCAGTTTGGTCAGCGTTTTGTGGATCGGCTCCATCAGCAGTTGCCCGGTCAGACCGTATAAAAGCGATATCGCCAGCAGCAGGAGGCCCGAACCCAGCAGGCTCATAATCATATATCGCATGGCGGCGACCATCGCGTGCCCCACCTGCCGCGCCATGATGAGCGTGCAGGAGGCTACGGTGAGGATTTCGATAAAAACGTAGGCGGTAAACAGGTCGTTGGTGTAAATCAGCGCCATCAACGCCGCAAGCACCAGATCCAGCATCACAAAAAAGAGGTGCTGTTTCTTTTCATCCACCTGTTCCTGCAGTTTTTGCTGGCCCGCCAGAATGGAAAACAGCATCACCGCGCTCAGCGCGACCGCCATCAGCGCTTCCAGCGTGCCGGCGCGCAGCTCGTTGCCCCATGGCGCGGGAAAATGCCCCATCATATAGGTAAAGCTCACTCCGCTCGCCGCCAGATAGCTGAGCAGCCAAACGTTTAGGCCCAGCACCGCCGCGGCGAGGCCAACCGTGAGCCCCTTGGCCGCTCGCCGGGGAAGCATTGCCGATACGAAGCCCGCGGTCATGGAAAGCATAATGCTGAACATGGGCACATTTTCTACAAGACGCATCAGCTGTCTTCCCCCCTTGAGCGCAGGGTGATACGGTCAATATCCAGCGTATGGTAACGGCGGTAAAGGCGGATGGTGAGCGCCAGCATGACCGCCGTCAAGCTGACCGACACGACGATGCCGGTGAGAACCAGACCGCTGGGGATGGGGTTGATGTAATTCGCGGCGGAAACCGCGCCTTCCCGGAGGATCGGCGCGGAGCGCCCCGTGATGTAGCCCTGCGCCGTTAAAAAGAGGTAGACAGCCGTATCCATAATGTTCAGCCCGATGATTTTCTTAATCAGGTTTCCGTGCAATAAAAGCGTCGTAAACCCGATGCCGAACAGCAGTACCGCCACGATCCAATCCAGATGGTTGAGAAGCGTTTCCAGCATGGTTCAGATCCCTCCCTTGCGAAACAGGGTGTAAAAGGCGTACATCGTACACATCACCACGAGGGCCACGCACAGGTTGAGCGGCAGGATGAACCCTGCCGAGAAGATCGCTCCCGCCGTGCCGGAACTTACGCCGCTTTCCAGTTGGTTGGCACCCATGTAAAAGGAATAGCTTTTGAGCCCCGCGTAGGTAATCAGCGCCCCAAAAGTAATCCAGCGAAAGACGCCGAAGGTCATAAACCGCTCGGCCTTATCAAAGCCAAAGGCGTTGAGGTAGAGGATGAGCCCCGCGCCCATGATGGCGCCGCCGCTGAAACCACCGCCGGGGCTCAGGTGGCCGTTGGCGACCACGTAGATGCCGAACAGCAGCACTACAGGCACCAGCAGGCGGGCGGCGAACTGCAGAACCTGGTCGTTCTTGGGCTCGTGGTGGCGATCATCGAACTCGGCCTCCATCCAGGCCTTGGTAGGTTTGCCGATTTCGCAGGCGTTGAGCTGAAGCAGCAGCAGCACGGCGCACACCGCCGTGAACAGCACCGTGGTTTCGCCGAAGGTATCAAAAGCGCGGTAATCCAGTATCATGCCTGTGACCATGTTAAGCGCCCCGGTTTCCGCCGGCCCGTCCTCCAGGTAGCGGCGGGAAACCTCGTTGTTCAGCGGGTTATCCGCCTCACCGAAAGGCGGCATAGCGGCGACCGTCCATAGCAGTGACAGGATCACTGCACCGCAGATGAGCACGGCCAGCACGCGATAGATGTGCTTGAGCAGCTTAAGCCCCGAAGTGAAACTCCATTCATGCACGCGCAGGTATAATTGGTGCTCCTGATTCCACGCGTCGCTCCGTTTTTTTTCGCGCGCCGCTTCCCGCGCGGCGAACGTCTCGGCGGAACGAT
>JAJFVI010000043.1 GCA_021371895.1 Eubacteriales bacterium
CGGATGCTGGCGTAAAACTTCAACGCCCGCCCTCCGGTGGTGGTTTCGGGATTGCCATACATCACGCCGACCTTTTCGCGCAGCTGGTTAATGAAAATCGTCACGGCATTGGTCTTGCTGATGATACCCGTCAGCTTGCGCAGCGCCTGGCTCATCAACCGCGCCTGGAGGCCGACGAAGCTATCGCCCATCTCCCCTTCGATCTCGGCTCTGGGCACGAGCGCAGCCACGGAGTCCACCACCACCATGTCCACCGCGCCGGAACGTACCAGCGCCTCGCAAATCTCCAATGCCTGCTCGCCGTTATCCGGCTGGCTGATGTAGAGGTTATCGATATCCACGCCCAGCTTTCGGGCATATTGAGGATCCAGCGCGTGTTCCGCGTCGATAAACGCCGCCACGCCGCCCGCCTTTTGCGCCTCGGCGATGCAATGCAGCGCGACGGTGGTTTTACCGCTGCTCTCGGGTCCGAAAATCTCCACCACGCGCCCGCGCGGCAGTCCACCCACGCCCAGCGCGAGATCCAACCGCAGGTTGCCGGTGGAAATCACCTGCATGTTCTGTATAGCGGTCGCATCGCCGAACTTCATTACGGAACCTTTGCCATACGTTTTATTCAGCAGGTTGAGCGCGCTTTCCAGCGCTTTCATTTTCTCCGCTTTCAGCGCTACGTGATCGTCCTGATCCGATTTCATTACGCCGATCGTTTTCTTGGTCGTTTCCTTTTTGGGAGCCATGGCGCGTTACCACCTTTCCGTTAAGCCTCTATCGTTTCCAGCAACAGATCCAACGCTTTTTCAACGGTCTGCCGGCGTACCGCCTGCCGGTCGCCCGTAAAGCAAAAGCGATGCGTTTTTGTGCCCCGTTCGCAAGCGCAGCCGATATACACCGTGCCCACCGGCGCTTCCGGGGTGCCGCCCGACGGCCCTGCCACACCCGTGGCGCTGATCGTAATATCCGCCTTCAGCGCCGCGCGCGCGCCCTCGGCCATTTGTCTGGCACAGGGTTCGCTCACCACGCCCGCGCCGTCGATCACCGCTTGCGACACACCCAACAATTCCCGTTTCACCCGTGGATCGTAGCTTATAATGCCGCCCAGCAGCACACGGGACGCACCGGGGATTTCCGCGATCGTCGCACAGATCAGCCCCGCCGTCAAGCTTTCCGCCGTACCGAGGGTCAGCCCGCGCTCCGTCGCGCGCCGCACCACCGCCGCGGCCAGTTCCGTAAGCCCGCTCACGCCGCGCCTCCGTCCGGCCCGAGCACCGAGCCGTTGCGTATGAAATAATCAACGCCCGACCACAGCGTCATCGCCACGGCGGCATACATGAGCACCTGATCCATGGGGAAGGTGCCGAAAGGTGCATTGTTGAGCAGTACGGCGATCACGGAGAGCATTTGCAGCATCGTCTTGATTTTGCCAAGCTTACCCGCCGCGATCACCCGCCCGCGCTCCATCGCCACCAGCCTTAACCCGTCCACCGACAGCTCCCGGAAAAGCACCACGATGCATACCCATGCGGGAAAGCGGTTCAAACCGCTAAGCGCGATCATCGTGCAGAGCACCAGCAACTTATCCGCCACGGGATCCAGGAATTTGCCCAGATTGGTGACATTCTGATATTTGCGCGCCAGAAAACCGTCCAGCCAGTCCGAAAAAGAGGCCAGTAAAAACGCGATCAGAGCAAGCACGGCGCACGCCGGAACGTCAAACTGCAACAGAATCACGATCAGCGGAATCAACGCCACACGCATGAGCGTGATCCGATTCGGCCAATTCATACGATCACCCCTGTCAGGTCATAGGTTTCCGCGCCGTTAATGCGCGCGGTTACAAATTCGCCCGGCTGGACGTCTCCACGACCAGCAAGCAGCAAAACCCCGTCCGAATCCGGCGCCTCGGCAGCGCTGCGCGCGACGATCACACCGTCTTCCCGCACACTCTCCACCAGCGCACGCACGGTCTGCCCCACCCGGAGGCGGTTGCGCTCAAGCGATATGGATTGCTGCAGGGTCATCAGCCTGTGCAGCCGGAGCTGTTTCACATCCTCGGGCACCTGTTCCGGCAGGCTTGCGGCGGGGGTATCCTCCTCGGCGGAATAGGAGAACGCGCCCAGCCGATCAAAGCACATCTTCCGCACAAAATCCAGCAGCCGTTCAAACTGCGCTTCCGTTTCGCCCGGGAAACCCACGATCATCGTCGTGCGAAGGGTAAATCCCATGGCGCGGGCTTTTGTCAGGAACGCGCGGGCCTCATCGATGCTTCCCCGGCGGTTCATGCGGCGTAAGATGGTGGGGTCAGCATGTTGCAAAGGCAGGTCAATATAGCGGCAGATGTTTTCGTGCGCGGCCATGGCGGTCAGCAGGCGGTCGTCCACCTCGTCGGGGTAGCAGTAGAGCACGCGCAGCCATTCTACGCCCGGCACGGCGGCGGCCTTCTCC
>JAJFVI010000068.1 GCA_021371895.1 Eubacteriales bacterium
TGGCGAAGCAGCGTACGCTCCAAAATCCGCAGGGTGGCGGCAAGCTGAAGGCGTTTTTTGTAAACCCGCACGTAAAGGCTTTCTTTCCGCTGCTGGGGCTTCTGGTGATTATCGCGGTCTTCGCGCTGATGACGGATGGTAAAATCATTACCGCCAGAAGCATCCGCCTGATCTTAAGCCAGGTCTATCCCCTGATGATCGCCTCCACCGGCGTGTTCATGGTGATGACGCTGGGCAGTCTGGATTTTTCACAGGGGTCGATCCTCGGGGTGGCCTCCATCGTGGTCAGCGCCCTGAGCTTTTACAGCATTCCTCTGGCGATCGTCGGCGGCATCGTGACAGGCGGGCTTATCGGGCTGTTTAACGGTTATATCCACGTGCGTTTTAGAATCGCATCTTTCATTGTCACGATCTGCACCATGTACCTGTTTCGCGGCCTGTGCGCCTTCCTCACCACCAACGCGCCGGTCGCCGCCACCCCCACGATCACGGCCTTCAACGAGGACTGGATCAAGCTGGTCATTACGTGTGTGGTGCTGCTGACCGCGTTTATCCTGTTCCAGTATACTCGTATCGGCATCGACCTAAAGGCCATCGGCGCTGGCGAGATGGCGGCCAAATACTCCGGCGTGCGCACCGACCTGATCAAGGTGCTGGTGTTCGTAGCCGCAGGGGCGATTACCGGCATCGCGGCGTTTGTAAACGTTATCAAGGTCGGCTCCATTACCTCCACGGCCGGCAACCAGTTTGAAACGCAAATCCTGATCGCTTTGGTGCTGGGCGGCCTGCCCATCTCCGGCGGAGCGAAGGTGCGGTTTTCCAACATTATCATCGGCACCTTGATTTCCCTGATCCTCAACAACGGGCTGGTCATGGTGGGGCTGGACACCGCCATGCAGCAGCTGATCAAAGGGCTGATCTTCCTTGCGGTCGTCGCGCTGACCATCGACCGCAAAGCCCTGCAGGTGATTAAGTAACCGTCATTTTGGGTGCTTATCCATTCTCCGTTCGGGAAATAGCAGAGCCGCCGGTGAAACCGGTGGCTCTTTTACTGTTTTCAGCATACGGCAGCCCAACGCCCGGTCGGGCGTGGCGTGGAAATCGGACAGCATAGCACGCGCAGCAGCGGAGTGGCAGCGCGGTTCCCGCTTCCCAGCGGGCATCTCTCCCCCTCTATATCTTCCGCATCAGCGCTGTAAAGAAATCAACGCCACGATTGACGTTGGCGACACTGATGCTTTCATCGGTGCTGTGAATCCTGCCAAGATCACTCTCGTCGATCACATACGGCGTAAAGCGATAAATGTTTTGGCAGACAGATTCGTGTTTTCTGGCGTCGGTACTCGCCATGACCAGATAGGTCGTTACACCGACATCCCCGCAAGGTTTCCCGGATCAGGCTTTCCAGCAAGCGGTATGCTTCGCCGTCGCAGGGGGAAACGGCGGAAGGTTCGTCCAGCACGACGGGCGTCAGTTCCACCGGCAGCCCGCGTAACGCCTTGCGCAGGTGCGCAAGCAGCGCGTTTCCATCACCGGCACCACGTCCATATGGGCTGCAATCAGTATCGGCTTTTGATCAGGCTAGGGGTTTGCCGCCTTCAGGCGATACAGCAGGCTCAAGCTGTTGACGACGGTTTTCTCACATCGCTCGTGCACGAGCGGGAACAGCTTTTACAGCAGCGCGTGGAACCGCAAAAAGCCTGCGCGTCCGTTTCGCCAGGCTCTATGCGGGAAATCGTGGGGATGCACAAGGTCTCCGCAAGCTTCTGCGCGCAGGCCGAATTGCCGTTTCCCATGTAAACACAGGCCTCCTGCGGCAGGGCGGGCTTGAAACGGCAGGTTCTTACCGCTATGACGGCCGTGACGGCTACGAGCAGCAGTACAAGAAAAGTGATCTAAAGCAAAGAGGCATCGGCTTTCTATAAGCAAAAATCAGCCGCTAAAACGGCCCGTATTGGATCGTCACGCCGATCAGCAAAAAGACACACGCCAGGGCGAAGGAAAACAGTTGCAGCTTGATCGTCCATTTCATCCACTTGGTGTAGGTGACCACCGTAAGACCAAGGCAAATCAGCAATACGGGGTTGGTGGGGTAGATAATGTTGGAGAACCCGTCGCCAAAGCAGAAGGCGAGCACCGAGGTCTGCCGGGTAATGCCCACCAGATCCGAAAGCGGCGCAATCAGCGGCATTACCAGAAACGCCTTGGCCGAGGAGGAGCCGACGAACAATTCCAGCAGCAGGATCAGGGCATAGACCAGCAGTATGGCCACGTAGGGCGACGTGGTGAGGATCGCGTTAGCGGTGTGGTAGAGGATCGTATCCATGATCCCGCCCTCGCTGATGATGAATTTCACACTCATCGCCATGAGGATCAGCACAATGCCAGGCGCGATGCCGCCCGCCGCGCGCCCCAGTATCCCCAGCCTTTCGCGCAGGGGAATCGCGGCAATTTTTGCCGCCGTCAGCCCGCCCGCCAGCAACAGCACGCCGATCACGGGCAGCGTCAGATCGGACAGGAAGGGAAAGACCGTGGCCAAGAGGATGAAAATGACGATCAGCGCGACGAAAGCGCTGAAAACCAGCCCTGCCTTTTTGATTCTTCCGTATTGCTCGGGCGTTTTCTGATTGAGCATCTTTTGCACGCTGTCGATGTCCCGGTATTTTTCGCGCAGGTGCGCATCCTCCCCGTACACGAGGGATTTTTCGGGCGTTTTCTCAATTTTGCGCCCATAACGGTAAAGAAATAAAAAAACGACGGCATAATAGACCAGAAAGATGATCACGCGATACCCGGAACCGGAATACAGCGGCAGGTCGGCAATCTCCTGCGTAATGGCGATGGCGAAGGGGTTAGTGATCGCCGCCGTAAAGCCGTAGCAGGAAGCCAGCAGACTCATACCCAGTCCGACGAGCGAATCCCACCCCAGGCAGTAGGCCAGCGCGATAATCAAGGGCACCAGCGCGATGTTTTCCTCAAACGTTCCCAGCACCGCTCCCATGAGCATAAAAAAGAATACGATGATCGCCATCAGCAGGTATTTCATGCCGCCGAACCTTCGCACGATCTGGATGATGAACAGCGACATGATATCGCTCTTTTCCAGCAGCGAAAACGCCATGCTCACCGCGAGCAGGAAAAAGATGATCACGAGGATCACCGCGCCGTCCGCGCCGAAAGGTACCTCCAGCGGGGCTGTGAACCATCGGTACACCGGCAGCCTGGCCGCATTCGTAAGGTGATACGAGTTCTGGATCAGCACCTCTTTGCCGTCCACCACCTCACGCTCGTAACTGCCCGTGGGAATCACGCGCGTCAGCACGCCCACCGCCAGCATCAGCGCCAGTAGAATAAAGAAAGCGATGAGGAACGTTCTTTTCCCGATTTTCAGGGTCGCCTCTTCGCGTTTTTGCTCCGTCATGTGTTTCCTTCGCCCCCGCTTCTCCCATCCGTCGGTTCGCGCGTGTCTGCTGATCGCAAAGGTCGTTTACGGGCAACGTGTCACATGTGCCTGCCTAACCCGAACCGCGCCCGCCGCAAGGCATTGCGAACTCGAATGGATAATTATACAGTTTGCTGCATTATAACAAGCTCGTTTGGTAAAGTCAATCACACATGGGCGGAAAACGGCTTGTACGCTTGTATTTTTCGTGTTTTGCCCTGCACGGCGTTCCGGGATGCGTCGCGTTACGGGGCTTTCCCCGGCGTAGGAAGCGGCCTACCATTTTCTTTCAATGTATGGTATATTAAAAAAAACAAAAACAGAGGACAAATATGAGTTTATATCGATTGATGCTCGTGGACGACGAACCGGAGATACGCGACGGCCTTTTGGAGATCATCGACTGGGCCAAGGAAGGATTCGAGGTTGTCGGCGTCGCAGAAAACGGTTTGGAAGCGTTGCAGGTTGCCGAAAACGTGACGCCGGACCTGGTGGTAACGGACATCCGCATGCCGTTTCTGGATGGACTTGAAATGGCGCGGCGGATGCGCGTGATGCTGCCTACGGTGCAGTTTATCGTACTAAGCGGCTATGACGAGTTTGAGTACGCGCGGCAGGCCGTGCAGATTCAAATTAAGGATTATATCTTGAAGCCCATCTCCTCGGAGGAGTTCATCTCCGTGCTGCGGCGCGTAAAAAAGCATCTGGACGAGGATTTTGCCCAGCGCAACAACGTGCTGGCGCTGCAGAAGCACTTCCGGGCGAGCTTGCCGATCCTCCGGGAGTTGTTGCTGACCTCGCTGCTTTCCGGCGGCCTCTCCTCGCAGGACGCCGCGCAGAGCGCAGAGCAATACGAATTGCCGCTTACCAGCCCGCGCTACGCCGTCGCGCTGATCAGCTTCAGCGGTTCGGAAACCGACGACCCGGATTTGCTTGAAAATCCTGATCTGATGCGTTTCGCGGTCATCAACATCGTAAGCGAGGTACTGCAAAGCCAGGCGCATTGCCATGTGTTTCACTATAACCACCTGGTGGCTGCGCTGCTCCTGCTGGAAAAAGAGGAGGCGCAGGCGTTTTCGTCCGTGGTTGATCTGTTGGAGGCGGCTCGCCAGACCGTGAAGCGGTATCTGGGCTGCGCGCTGACCATCGGCGTCAGCAACCCGTGCGAGCAGTTGGGACAGCTGCACCATGCCGCGGAACAGGCACAGTCTGCGCTGGATCAATCGGTGCTGCTGGGGGAAAGCCAGGTATTGGCGATCGCCGATCTGGAGCCGGGCAGCACTCGCTCGCTGGCCGCTGAGGAGGCCGAACTGCGCGCGCTTTCCAACGCCATTAAAATGGGCGATGTCGCAGGCGCGGAAAAAAAGACGTATGCCCTGCTGGAGGAAGTCCGGCATAACAAAGCATCCTTTCAGGATTATCAGGTCTATCTGCTGGAAGTGTTGATTACCATCATCCGGGTCGCCCGGGATTTGGATATCGAGTGGTCCGGGCAGGAGCAGCAGGCCGAGGCTGCGTCACTGGACGCGCTTCTGCAATGCCGGGAACTGAACGAGGCGGAAGCGGCGCTGTGCACCCTATGCCGCCGCCTTGCCCGGCGCGTGCAGGATACCCGCGTGGAAAGCGGCAGGCAGTTAACAAACCAGGCGGTGGAGTACATCGAAAAAAATTACACCAGCAGCGACATGAGCCTGGAGAATGTCTGCGGGCATTTGCACATCAGCGCGGCGTACCTGAGCGCCCTGTTTAAGCGGGAAACGAAAAAGACGGTACACCAGTACCTGACCGACCTGCGTATGGATAAAGCGCTGTCCCTGCTGATCGGGAGCGATATGAAAACCGCGGATATCGCATTGGCGGTCGGCCTGGGAGAACCCAGCTACTTCAGCTATTCGTTTAAGAAGTATTTTGGCGTATCGCCTTCGCAGACGCGTAAAAACGCAACGGAGGCGAAGCAACCATGAGGTCTTCCTTAAAAAAGCGCCGGGGTAACAGCCTGCAGATGGTCACAACCAGCTTCTTCATGGGCGGCATGGTGCTGCTATTGCTGTTTGTGAGCGTCAGCCTCGTAACCCGGTTAAACACGCTTCTGGAAAATAACGCGACGGAGCGTACTCGCCAGACGGTGGATCAGGGCAACGCGAGCCTGGGCGTTTACGTGAACGAAATGCTTGATACCATGGAGTTTTTCGGCAACTTGGTTTCCTCCGCAGACGAGGTCGCTTCCGAAGGCCTGAGCGACAGCATGGCCTTTTTACAATCCAGCCGCAAGGACGTCGCCGCCATGGCGGTGTTCAGCCCCAAAGGGGTATTGCTGGCCAGTACGGCCGGGGATCTCTCCAAAGCCCCGCGGGAGGTAGCCACCTACAGCTGGTTTATCCGGCCGCTTAACGCCGCGACAGCCACGGTGTACTTTTCATCCCCTTATGTGCAAAACATCTTCGCAGGGCAGTACGCTTGGGTCATCACACTAAGCCGCAGAGTGGAGTATCACCGCGACGGGCAGAAAGAAACGGGCGTGCTGATGGCCGATTTTATTTTCAGCGGCATTACAAGCCTGTGCGAAAACATCAGCCTGGGCACAAGCGGTTACGTATATCTGGTCGATACGGAAACCCAGCTCGTATACCATCCCCAGCAGCAACTGATTTACGCGGGCTTAAAGCAAGAGAATCTTAGCGCCGTGCAGGCGCAAGTCTTCGGTCGCTGCCGCGACCACTTTGGTGGCCGCGACCGACTGCTGATTATCACAACCGTGGATTACACCCGCTGGCGTATGGTCGGCGTTGCTTATCTGGACGAAATCCTTTCCGCGCAGCCAGAGCTGATACGCATATCGCTTTCCGTGCTGCTTGCCGGCATCCTGCTGTCCATGGCGGTAGCCACCATATCCGGCGCGTACGTTTCCAAGCCCATCCGGCAGTTGGAGCAGGTGATGGCGAAAGTCGAAGCCGGCAATCTGGATATCTCCATCGAGGAACAGGGCTTTGCGGAAATCCGTTCCCTCAGCCGAACGTTTAACCATATGCTCGGCCGCATCCGCCGGCTGATGGAGCAGATCGTGCATGAGCAGGAATTGAAACGCCTGCACGAACTCAACGCCCTCCAGGCGCAGATTAACCCCCACTTTTTATACAACACGCTGGATTCGATCGTCTGGATGGAGGAACGCGGCCGCAGTAAGGAAGCCATCGCCATGGTCACGGCGCTGGCGAGGCTCTTTCGCATTTCCATCAGCAAGGGGCGCAACATGATCGCTGTCCGGGAGGAACTGGAACATGTGCGCAACTATCTGATTATTCAAAAAATGCGCTTTACCAACAAGTTTGATTTTACCATCGAGGCCGAGCCCGAAACACTGGAGCTGCGCACCATAAAACTGATCGTGCAGCCGATTGTGGAAAACGCGATTCAGCACGGGCTGGAGGAATACGCCGTGGAAGAGGGCCTGGTGGAAATCAAGGCTTATCTGGAAAACGGCGATTTGGTCTACCGCGTCCGGGACAACGGCGTGGGAATGCCACAGTCGCAGGTGGAAACCATCCTCACGTCGCCGGCAGGCAAATCGGGCATCGGGGTGAAAAACGTGCATGAACGCATCCAGCTCACCTTCGGCAAGCCCTACGGCCTGACCATCCACAGTGTGCTGGACGAGGGTACCGAGGTATTGATCCGGCTGCCGGTACTGCGGGAGGCGAACGAATGAAAAAGCAAGTATGGTTTTCCATCCTCTGCGTGCTGCTGGCCGTGTTCTTCCTGTGGTGGGGGATACGGCCCATCGTGAGCACAACGGCGGACGTGCAGGCGGATACCGTCGCCCTCCTGCTGGATACGGACATCGGCACCACGGCCCTGCAAATGAAGCAGGGGGCGAAACTGGCGGCCAAGGAACAGAAGCTGGAGCTGATCACAGCCGCGCCGGACTACGCAGGAAGCACGGTAATCCGGCAAGCGGAACTGCTGGAGGAACTGCTGGCCAAAAATGTGAAGGCAATTTTACTCGTACCCGTAAAGGGTGAGGATCTGTCCTCGGCGCTCGCCGCCGCCGCGCAGCAAAAGGTGCCGGTGCTGATGCTGGGAGAAACGCTGGACACGGAGGGAATCGCGTGCGCCATCGGAGATGACGACGAGGCGGTCGGTGCCCTCGCGGCTCAGGCGCTGCTGAAACGCCTGTCCGGCCCGGGCAGGATCATGCTGATTACCGGGGAAGCGGACGACAACGCCGCAACCCGGCGCCTACTGGGCGCGACCGGCGTGCTGGAGGCACAAGAAGACCTTACGATCTTATGCCGCACGACGCTCCCCGGGCAGACGCCGGAGGAATTGATCGCGCTCCTTTCCACCTTCTCCGGCGTAAACGGAATCCTGTGCCTGACCAACGGCAGCACCGAGATCGCCGCCAAAGCCATGGGTAGACTGCAGGGAAATATTTGTCTGGTGGGGATGGACTGCGGGCAAAACCGCACCACCTATATGGAAAACCGCCAGGTGGACGCTATGGTGCTGGGCATGCCCTACGCCATGGGCTACCTTGGCGTGCAGTTTGCCGCGACGGCGCTGGCGGGCGGTAAAATCCCCACGCTGTATTATACCGAAAGCCGTGTCATCGACCTGAGCAATATGTACCTGCCCGAGAACCAAAAACTGGCCTTTCCGATTCTGCAATAGCGCCGCAGGTGACTGCCGCGCAACCGCCCCCCCCCCCCCCATTCACGCGACACAAAGAACCGAAGGATTTTTAAACATCACAGCAGCATTTTCATTCCATTCCAAGCGGGATACGGGCATACTTAACCTATGTGCGGTACCTTTGGCCGCAAACAGAATAAGGAGGTCATTCAATGAAAAAGCTGCTCTCTCTCGGGTTGGCCCTCGTAATGGTGCTCAGCATCGTGACGGTCGCTATGGCCGCGGATCTGCCCAGCGTCGGCGTAGCCATCTACAAGTTTGACGATACCTTCATGACCGGCGTACGCAACGCCATCGAAGACGCCGCCAAAGACGTCGCCACCATCGAAATCGCGGACAGCCAAAACAATCAGGCTACGCAAAACGACCAGGTTGAACTTTTCCTCTCCAAGGGCGTAAGCGCGCTGGCCATTAACCCCGTGGATCGCACGGCTGCCGGCGTCATTCTGGACAAAGCCATGACGAAAGACATCCCCGTGGTGTTTTTTAACCGCGAACCCCTGGCGGAAGACATGGCCAAGTCCGACATGGTTTACTACGTAGGCGCTCGTGCCGAGGAATCCGGCACCATGAGCGGCCAGATCATCGTGGATTACTTTACCGCTCATCCCGAAGCCGATAAGAACGGCGACGGCATCATCCAGTACGTGATGCTTAAGGGCGAACCGGGCCACCAGGATGCCGAACTGCGCACCGAGTATTCCATCAAGGCGATCGAAGACGCCGGCTTCAAGGTGGAGAAGGTTGCCGAAGATACCGCTATGTGGGATCGCGTAAAGGGCCAGGATAAGATGGCCGCTTTCCTCGCCGCTCATGGCGACGTTATCGAGGCTGTGCTGGCCAATAACGACGATATGGCTCTGGGCGCCATCGAAGCGTTAAAAGCCGCCGGTTACTTCTCCGAAGGCAAGTTCATGCCGGTCGTCGGCGTGGATGCCACCGCTCCCGCGCTGGCCGCCCTCAAGGAAGGCACCCTGCTTGGCACCGTGCTCAACGATGCTGTGAACGAGGGCAAAGCCACCCTGTTACTGGCCGCCTTGCTGGGCACCGGCAAAGCAGTGACTGCCGATAACTACCCCTACACCATCACGGATGGCAAGTACGTCTGGATCCCCTACCAGAAAGTTACCATCGACAACGCCGCGGACTTCGAATAATCTTGCCGCCTGGGCGCCGCACACACAGGGGGAGGAAAGGGAAAGCATTCCCTTTCCTCCTTGTGCCGTAAACATCGCAGAGGTTTCTGCGTTTGGGTGGCGAATATGTTTGGATAATCAGGTTCGTCCCTCTTGGTTACTGGAAATGCTAAATATATGCAAAGAATTCCCCCGCGTGAAGGCGCTGGACGAAGCGGAAATGTAACGGGAAACGGAAGCGCTGCTCAAAAACCTGGAAATCAGCATCAACCCGCGCGAACTGGTGCGAAACCTATCGATTTCCTCCGCGCAAACTATCGAAATCGCCAAGGCAATTTCCTGCAATGCCAAAATCGTCATTATGGACGAGCCCACCTCCTCCCTTACGGAAAACGAGGTCGCCCACCTCTTTAAAGTTGATTCGCCGTATGCGGGGCAAGGGAACGGCCGTCATTTATATTTCTCACAAAATGGAGGAAATTTTAGTCATCTCCGATGAAGTGACCATCATGCGGGGCGGGAAAAGCGTGGGCATGTGGCCCGCGTGTGAACTGACCACCGATCTGATGATCCGCCGCATGGTCAGCCGCAACCTGACCCGCCGCTTTCCGCCGCGGGAGAATGTGCCCGGCGATACCTTTTGCGGGTGGAGGGCTTGCCAGCCCGAATCCGCGTTCTTTCCGGAACGTTTCCTTTGATTCGAAAAGGGTGAGATTCTGGGCGGAGGCGGCTTGATGGGCGCGCTTGTGGCCGCAGATTCCCTCGGCGTCGCGTGGATGTTGATCCCCGGTCTGGCTTAATTATGATTGGTTGGTGCTGACGCTTTTTAAAGCACCGTTGGGAATTCGTAAACCGATCCTGATGCTGGGTACGCTATTATGCTTTTCGGCGCTGCGCATCGAAACCGCGGGTAACAAGGAACTGGGGGCCATCGCCAAGGTCTATAGTTTTGACTGGGGTTACAGTATGGGAATTGTTTTAAGCGTGTTCCTGCTGCTCAGCATCCTTTTTGAAAACAAGAAATCTCACTTTTTATTCAAAAGCATTTCCGCGTTCGCTCCCGATAAGGCGATTTCCCTGGTACTGCTGACGCTGGTATGCGCGATCGCGATCATCAACCCCCGCTTCATCGCTACCGACACGTTTATCAACATTATCCAACAATCCGGCACACGCCTGATTATCGCCATGGGCATGAGCTTCGTCATCATCGGCACAGGCGGCATGGGCTTGTCCGCCAGCCGTATGGTGGGCATGGCGGCAGTCATTTCCGCCTCCATGATGCAAACCTAGGATTGCTCCCGCCTGCTTTATCCCAACCCGCCGCAGCTTTCGGTGAACCTGCCGTTCCGCTTGCGGTGTTCATCGCGCTGTTCTTCGGCCTGCTCAACGGGGCTATCGTCGCAAAGCTCAACGTTCCGCCGTTTATCACAACGCTGGCCACCATGGTCGTCGCATACGGCGTCACCTCCATCAACTTCAAACTTCCGCCCAACAACAGCCGGCCGATCAGCGGGTTAAGGGATGATTTCACGTATCTGGGTACGGGAAATATCTACGGGTTCATGCCCGTCATCGTGATTATCACATTCATTGTGTGTATTGCCGTCTGGTATTTGCAGAATAAAACGGTATTCGGTAAAAACGTGTTCGCCATCAGCGGCAGCCGCGACGCGGTCAAGCTATCCGGCATCAACGTCACGTTTACGGTAATCGTGATCTTCGCCCTGGCCAGCGCGCTGATCGGTATGGCCGGCATGATGGAAGCCGCGTGTACGGGAGGCCCAACCAACAACTATGGCGTAAGGAATGAGCTGGATGCCATCGCAGCCTGCGTGGTGGGCGGCGTATCCTCCTCCGGCGGTGTCGGCACGGTGGAGGCGTCATTTCCGGCGTGTTCATCTTTCAGGTGATCAACTACGGCCTCACTTTCATCGGCATGAATCTGTACTGGCAGCAGATCATCAAGGGCATCATCATCGCCAGCGCCGTGGCCCTGGACATTCGTAAGTACATGAACAAGAAATAAGTTAACCGGCATTCCGCGCCAAAGCCTTCCGTGCGGAACCTTCCGCACCCCCCCAAACGCATTTCGGGCGCCACGTCGGTATGCAAGTCAAACCGACGCGACGCCCGTTTTATTTTAACCAGTTTCAGCAATACCGTTTATTCAAACGAAACCGCGTAGTCGCTCCAGCTGGGAACGCCGCCCGCGCCGCTTGCGTCACACGCAGCCGCGTACTGGGAAACGGTCACCGTGTATTGGCTGGTTCCCGGCACGTATACCGTGCCATCCGTACCCACGATGCTTACCGTGTTGCCGTTGGCATCGATGATCGCGCCTTCGCTGTACAGGTTGGTCAGCGTGCTGTCGCCCGTAACAACCCAGCTGGAAGTCGCGTCGATATACAGGCTGGCGTACCCGTTTCCGCCGTTACCCGCGCAGGACTCATCGTCCGTCACGGCACCGGAGAGCTCGCTGCCGTTGAGTGCGTACAGATCCAACTGCGAGATGCTGTCCCATACGATGTTCCCATCCATCTGCTGCGCAATAGCGGTAAATGTGCAATCCGCGCCGTTGGCGCCCGCCGTGCCCCAGCCGCGCTGGTTAACGTTACCGGTGCAGCGGAGGAAATAACCGCCGTCCGCCGAGGGTTTAATAGTCACCCCGGAGAGGACGAACTCGCTTTGGGTATTGGTCGTGTAGAAAAGGCCGCCGTTTGAGGAGGTCAGCGTGCCGCCGACCATGGTAAATAAGCCTTCGCCGGTTTCGGCATCCCCGGACATGCTCTGGTACAGGATGACCGTCCAGGTATTATCGTTCTGTTCCGAATCGGGCATATTGCCGGACAAGTCCGAATCAAACAGTCGGACTGTGTTCAAACCCTCCAGACAGAGCGCCTCGGAGCCGGTGGCGACAAGCGTAGCATCGTTTACGGTAATGTCGGCGGTGCAGTAGATGGCGGGCGAGCCTGTGCCGTTGGACGTGTAGGTGCCCCCGTCGATCACCATGGTACCGCTGCCCCGGTCGGAGCGGATCGCCGCGGCGGAACCTCCGTTGGTCTCCACCGTCAGGTTCCTGGCGTACAGGGTGCCGCCGCCCGCGACGTGGATGCCCCCGGATGTGCCCTGCGCGGTCGTGATTGTTGTGTCGGACACGTACGCGATGCCCTCGCCGTAAGCGAACACACCCGCGCCGCCGGACGCGTCGGTCGTGATGGTGCTATCGGAGATCGAAGCCATGCCGCCCGTTACCAGTACCGCCGCCCCAACACCATAAAAGCTGGAGTTATCACCGCCGGTGCTGTCCGACGAGGTGCGTATAATCGTGGCGTCGCTCAGGGTCAGGGTGCCCGCGCTTACATTGATGGCATTCTCATCCGTCCCGGTCGATTCTATGGTATCTCCAGCAAGCGCCGTATCCGCGGTAATTTCGGTTACGGCGATATAACTGTCCGGCTGGCTGCTTTGCCCGCCGCCCATGCCGCCCGGGGCTGCCCCGCCACCCGGAGCCTGCCCGCTGGGCATATCCGGCGGCATTCCGGCAACCGTACTGGACGCCGCCGCTTCCGCAAGGGCAGCCGTCCCGGTGAACAATAACAACAGTACCATCATCAAAGCGAATCCTTTTTTCATGATGACCACCTTCCATTTCAAGACTTATATTAGCCTTCCTTTGTGACGTTGTGATGAACTGCCGCTTATGGTTATCTGAAAACCCTCTGTGTGATCATGGATGAGGAACGCTGCCGTATGCCAGGGGATTCGGTCGTTTCCACCCGTGCCCTTGCCGGCGGGTGCCGCCCGGATTGACAGGTTTCCAGCGTTTCCGCGCGCAATATTCATGCTTGTATGATACCATATTTCTCCCTGCCAGCCTTGGCAACACCCTCGATGAACATCCTGCGGCCACCGCAACACAGCGGTGTCCGACAGCTTTCCCGAATGCCCCTCCGCGCCGATTCGGCTGATGCCGGCACAGACAGAGCCCCGCCGGTGGGTTACATTAGCAGCCGTATCATCCAAGCGGCGAGCGCAACGCAAAACCCCCGAACCGCCATGGTCGGGGGTGTATCGGGAAATAGCAGGCATGCGGCGATCATTTTGCTTTCCGGCAAACAGCGGGTGTCAAACCACCCCAGCGTAACCGGGCTAAACGGAACCCAGTCTTACGAAAGCCGGTTTTTAAAATCTTCATAACCAAACGTTTTCACCATGCGGATGCGCCCATCCATATCCCGAAGCGCGATGGAAGGCAGGCGCATGCCGTTGAACGTGTTGTTTTTCACCATGGTGTAGATCGCCATATCCTCGAAAATCAGCCTGTCGCCGATGCGCAGTTCCTGATCGAAAGAATAATCCCCGATCACATCGCCGGCAAGGCAAGTTGGGCCTGCAAGCCTGTACGTATATGCTTTCATACCGGGTTCGGCGCTCGTGTACAAGGGCGGCCTGTAAGGCATTTCCAGCACATCCGGCATGTGGCAGGCGGCGGACGCGTCCAGCACGGCAATCTTCATGCCGTTATCCACAACGTCCATCACGCGCGCGACCAGAAAACCGGCATCGCGCGCCACCGCTTCACCCGGCTCCAGATAGACCGTCACGCCGTACTTTTCCCGGAACCGTACGATACACGCGACCAGCGCGGGAATGTCGTAGCCCGGTTTGGTGATCAGATGGCCGCCGCCGAAGTTGACCCATCGCAAACGCGGCAAAAATTCGCCGAACTGCGCTTCTACGGCGGCAGCCGTTTGGATCAGCGCGTCGCTGCCCTGCTCGCACAGGGTGTGAAAGTGCAGCCCGTCGATCCCGTCCAGCAGTTCGGGGCGAAACTGCGTGCGGGTCACGCCCAGCCTGGAAAAGGGCGAGCAGGGGTCGTAAAGGGTATGCTCCTGCGTGGAGCATTCGGGGTTGACGCGGATGCCGAAACTCTTGCCGGAAGCCAGCGCCCTGCCCCTGAACATTTCCCATTGCGTAAAGGAGTTGAACACGATATGGTCGCACAGGGCCAGCACATCGCCAAATTCGTCCTCCGCATAGGCTGGGGAAAAGATATGCGTTTCCCCACCCATCTCCTCATGCCCCAGCCGCGCCTCGTACAAGCCGCTGGCAGCCGTTCCGGCGAGGTATTGCCCTATGAGCGGATAGACCGCAAACATGGAAAACGCCTTCTGTGCCAGCAGGATTTTGCATCCGGCCTGTTCCGCCACAGTTTGGAGAGTTTGCAGGTTGCTTAACAATCGCGCCTCGTCCACCACATAGCAGGGGGTCGGCACGTTTACCAGATCGCGGTAGAGCGTATCCATCAGTCCACCTGCACCGGGTGAAAGTCCTCCGTCCACGGCAAGCCCCAGCGGTTGAGCGCCTCCATGAAGGGGTCGGGGTCGAACTGCTCCATGTTCCACACGCCGGGCTTGTTCCATGTGCCGTTCATCACCAGCATCGCGCCGATCATGGCAGGTACGCCGGTGGTGTAGGAAATAGCCTGGCTGCCCACCTCCCGGTAACACGCCTGATGGTCGCACACGTTATAAATATAGTACTGCATGGGTTTGCCGTCCTTCACGCCGGTGAAGATGCAGCCGATGTTGGTTTTACCCACGGTGCGGGGGCCTAGGCTCGCCGGGTCGGGTAAAACGGCTTTCAGGAACTGCAGCGGCACAATCTTCTGCCCTTGAAACTCAATGGGTACGATGGAGGTCATCCCCACGTCCTCAAGACATTTGAGGTGGGTGAGATAACTCTGCCCGAACGTCATAAAGAAGCGGATGCGCTTAATCCCTTTCAGGTTTTGGGCGAGGCTTTCCAGCTCCTCGTGGTGCAGCAGGTACATATCCTTTTTGCCAACCTGCGCAAAATCGTACTCCCGCTTGATCTCCATGGGCTCGGTTTCCACCCAGCGGCCGTTTTCCCAGTAGCTGCCCTTGGCGGTTACCTCCCGGATGTTGATTTCGGGGTTAAAGTTGGTGGCGAAGGGGTGGCCATGGTCGCCGCCGTTGGCGTCCAGAATATCCAGCGTATGGATTTCGTCGAAATAGTGCTTTTGCGCGTAGGCGGCGAACACGCCCGTCACGCCCGGGTCAAAGCCGCTGCCAAGAAGCGCGCAGATGCCCGCCTCTCGGAACTTTTCGCGGTACGCCCATTGCCAGCTGTACTCAAACTTGGCCGTCTCCGGCGGCTCATAGTTGGCGGTATCCACATAGTGGGTTTTCGTCGCCAGACACGCGTCCATAATGGTCAGATCCTGATAGGGAAGGGCTAAGTTGAGCACCACGTCGGGGCGGAAATCGTTGATGAGGGCGATGAGCTGCTCCACACTGTCGGCGTCCACCTGCGCGGTATGGATAACGGTTTTGCCGCCGGAAAGTTTTTGTTTGAGCGCCTCACACTTGCTTACGGTGCGGCTGGCAATCATAATCTCGGTAAAAGCATCGCTGTTCTGGACACATTTATGGATAGCGACGGACGCTACGCCGCCACAGCCGATAATCAAACATTTTCCCATGGCAGTTTGCTCCTTTATCTTGCAATTTGCAGTAAAATTTCACGGGTGATTTTGCAGGCGGCGGCCGTTGAACTGCCGCTCTGGTCGTAGTGCGGAGAGAGCTCGTTGATGTCGCAGCCTACGTTGTTAAGCCGATGCAGCTGCAAAACTGCCTGCATCAGCTCCTTAAAGGTTACACCGCCGGCTTCCGGCGTTCCGGTGCCGCAGAAGACGGAGGAATCCAGTACGTCCATATCGAGAGAAAAGTACACCGGCTTGCCCTGAAGCTGCGTCACAGTCTCCGGAAAGGACTCAAGGTCAAATTTGTGCAGACAGGTGTGCTCCCTCGCAAATTCAAATTCCTGCCGCTCTCCGCTGCGGATGCCGAATTGGTGGAGTTTCCGGTCGCCCAAAAGATTCCATACCTGCCGCATTAC
>JAJFVI010000083.1 GCA_021371895.1 Eubacteriales bacterium
TCTGCAGCCCCGCCAGAATAATCACCATGTTGTAACCTGTCCATTTCCATGTTTGCGCAATTACGATGATCATCGTAGCCAGCCTTGAATCAGTATACCACGAGAGCTTTCCTCCGCCGAACATCTGGATCATGTTATTGATAAATCCGTTGTCGTTAAACAACATGGAAAATATCACCGAATAACTGACCGCGTCGATCAGCACGGGCATAAAGACCGCCATTCGGAAAAAGCCTTTCCCACGAATCAGCTTGGAGTTTAAAAAATTTGCCAGCACCAGCGCCAGCACCAGCATTAAAGGAACTTGAATGATGCCAATTTTCAGCGTATTGAGCAGAGAAGTGGCAAAGTTACGATCCGACAGCAAAAAACGATAGTTTCTTAACCCGCTTAGCTTGATTACACTGCTGTTATAGCTACCGAAGCTCAACACCACCGAATACAGGACGGGATAAATTGAAAACAGGACGAAAACGACCAAGAACGGGGCAATGAACATCCAAGGGGTCACTTTCAGTTTAGTCCGGTAGTTCATGGACGCTCACCTCTCTTTAATGCATAAACTTCTGAAAAAGGAATGTTACCCCATGAGAACCATGAGGCAACATTCCTTTTCATACGTTGCGATGCCTTATTCGCTCTTCAGAAACTCCAACTGGCTCTGCGCGCTGGCCGTCGCTGCATCAAGAACGGCGTTCAAATCGCCACCGTCGATAAAATACTGGCCGATCGCTTCGTTTTGGAACACCACGCCCACATCGGTGAAATAAGCGGGGAAGGGGAGCGTAGGAATCTCGCCGCAAACCGTGGTGGCGAATTGTGCAACCGACATGCCGAAGTAATCGTCCGTGTTGGTGTAGGAGGGATCCTGATAAGAGGGGATGTAGGCATCAAACAGAGTGGAAACGCTCATGTTGATCGCGTTGCCCTCGTCTTGCAGCAGGAACCAATCCAGGAATGCCTTGCAAAGCTCGGGATACTTTGTCTGCGAGGAAACCATTACCACCGACCCACCGGAGTTAGCCTGGTTGGGGCCGCCCTTTTCCAACGCGGGCAGCGGCATAACAGCCCACAAGCCTGCCTGGTCGGCAAGGTTCTCTTCCAGAGTGCCCGCAAACCACACGCCGTACGGAACAGCGCAGAGCTGATCGTTGGCGAGCGCAGTGATGCGATCCGTCCATTCGCTGGGGAGGTTCAGGCTGACGTCCGCATCGACGAACTTCTTAACAGTCAGATAGGCATTGCGGGTGGCATCGCTATTGAAGTTCGCGTTGCCATTTTCATCAAAGAAGGAACCACCCTGCTCGTAGAAAAGAATCAGGGGCATATCAAAGCTGCTGGCGCCGTTATAGTCAAAACCGAAAATCTTGGTTTTGCCCTGTGTGTTCGTGTTGATGATCTTACCCGCTTCCAGCAGATCATCCCAGGTATAGATGGTGGAAGCGTCGATACCGTTGGCTTCAAAGATGTCTTTACGATAGAACATCATGGCTGGCGCGATATCCCAGGGGATGGCGTAGTAGGTATCGCCGTCTTTGCACAGCGGCAGTACCGCGGGTACGATATCATTTTCTTTGGGCTGCATTACGTCCGTCACATCCAGAAACGAATCGGGATATTTTGCCAAAACGGTTTGCATATCGCGGTTCTGGAACTGCATGATATCCGGAACGCCGGTGTTGGTGGCCAATTGCGTGTAGAGCTTGGTGTTATCGGAAACTTGCTCAACGCTGATCTTGGCCTCGGGATGCTCCTCCATAAACTTCTCAGCGCCCGCGACAATCGCTGTATAGGAAGAATTCCAGGACGTAATGGAAATTTCGCCCGCCAGATTGCTGCTCTCCGCGACCGCGGATACCGTCCAGCAAGTGGTGAGCGTCATCATTGCCACCAGCACGGCCAGCCAGTAAATCATTCTCCGCTTCATGTGTTTGCCTCCTGTTTTTATTTATTCGACAATACCATTGCCGTTTGTTATTTATTATTATATTGTTCTGTTGTTTTCTTGTCAATACTCTTTTTAATTATTTACACCTTTCTGTTTCCCTTATATTCCGATGGAAATTATCGTATGAAAGGTAATTATGCAAACAGCTTTCCTGATTCTGCTTGATCTTGTCAATTAGAGTTATCGTTTTCTATCGTTTAAATTTTGATTCCTTTAATATTATCATTTGTGATTGATTTTTCAAAACATCTGCGCTATAATCATCATAACCCATCACTCTTGGGAGGTTCGTATGGCACAGGAAGATACGCTGATGCAATCCATCGCCAAAGAAGAAGCGGCACTGCGGTTTTGTGATTTCACCGCGCGTGACGCGCTTGAAATCGGACAAATCCTCATCCGACAGGCGCAGGCGGATGATACGCCGATACTGATTTGCATTCAGGCGTTCGGAATGACGCTGTTTCAATACGCTTTTGACGGCGTCACGCCGGATAACTTTCGCTGGATGCGGCGCAAAGCCAACATTACGGAGCTTTATCGGCACAGTTCCTATTATATGCAGCAAGTTCTGATGGTAAGCGGCAAAGAACTGTCGGCATGTTTTTCGCTTGATCCCATGGAATACGACGCATCCGGCGGCTGTTTCCCCATCCTGCTTCGGGGCGGCGGAATGATCGGGCATATCAGCGTATCTGGCTATTCGCCCAGCGGCGATCATCAGGCAGTGGTAAAAGCGATCCGGCACTATCTGCAAAAAGGAGCGTAAAGGCAATGAAACCAAAAATCCGTAAATCGATCGTTACGCAAATCGGCATCCTTACCAACGATATCAACCGCAGCAAAGAAGCATGGGAGCGTTTTTTCGGCCTTCCTCCGCAACCGGTTTCCACCTCGGACGGCTACGAAAAAACCGCCGCGGTATACGATGGGCAGCCTTTGCATGGCCGTATCTATCAGGTGTGCTTCAACCTGCAGAATATCGAGGTGGAGCTCATTCAGCCTGTGGACGACACACCTTCGTACTGGAAGGATTGCCTGGATCAGAACGGCCCGGGCGTGCACCACTTTTCCTTTGCGGTTAAGGATATGGACGGTTGCGTAAAGCAACTGGGCGAGTTGGGCCTGACGCTCCGGCAGCAAGGTGAATTCCCCAACGGGCGTTACGCATATATGGACGGTATGGATACCATGAACGTCGTTCTGGAGTTGTTGGAAAAAGATCAGGAGGTAATCGAATGAACCGACAGATTGTTGTAACCGGCGCCGGCAAGGGACTTGGGTATAGCATCGCGCGGCGGCACGTGGCGCTGGAAGATCATGTGCTGGCCCTCGAATTTCGCGTGACCGACGAACTGCTTGCCCTGCAGCGTGAAAACCCCACGTTGGTGACCGTAAAAACCTGCGACGTCTCCAACACCGACGCGGTGCGCTCCGCCCTGGCGGAGCTTGTGAAGGGGCAATCACCTGTGGATATTGTGTACAACGTCGCCGGCATTTTCTTTGAAAGCGACAGGGTGCCCTTGACCGAAACGAACATCGACATTGCGCTGACCTTGTACAATGTGAACGCACTTGGGCCTGTGCGCGTGCTGGCCAATGTGGCGCCCCTGTTGCACAACGGCAGCGTAGTGCTCAACGTGACCAGCGAAGCGGGCAGCATCGGAGATTGCAAGCGGGAATCGGAGTACGGCTACAGTATGTCCAAAGCGGCTGCCAATATGGCTTCCAAGATATTCTCCAACGAATATCGCTCGCGCGGTGTACGCGTTTTCTGCTTGCATCCGGGCTGGCTGAAAACCGACATGGGCGGCGAAGGCGCTCGCTTGAGCACGTTTTCCGTTACCCCGGAGGAAAGCGCCGGGAAGTTGGTGGAGATCACCACGCATCCGCAGGACATCCCCGACGATGTCATGTACATGGACTTTAAACGCAATCCGCTGCCCTGGTAAAGGATTCGGATTGCGTTTGCTCGGCAAAACGGTTTTCTCGTTTCCCCTTCCGGCTGCGCCAAAGTTTATGGCGCCGCCGGAGTTTTTTTATTCGTCACCGCAGGATATCCGGAATTCATAAACAGTTATCCGCGGTATACGCAACGCGCCCGCGCGAGGGGAAACGGCATATCACGGGAGCATCGACTTGATCGTAAGCTATCTGGCCGGAACTGTCGCCGCAAGCCCGGCTGTGCCGTGTGTTCCAACGGGCGGGATGCAACGCATGCGGGATGGACATTTAATTCGCATATCATTAAAATTCGTTTAATGGCAACCGGGGGGGGCGTGTGTATTTGTTCGGAACGGGCGTATCGCTGGCAGGCATCAATTATAGGGCGGATGCGTAAAGAGAATAACAGCGTAAAAATCGCCGCATGCGTACGCTTATGGCGATTTTTTTATGCGGAAACGGAGCGATCGCCAAGTTGACGATCTGCGAAACTACCAGGGAAAGAACGGATGCTTTCAGAAAGGGCAACCCATTACCGAGAGAAAGCCATCTTCATTCACGATACGGCAGCCAACAACCCATGGGCGAAGCGCTATGTCGAATGTTCGGAGCTACTCGGCAGGAACACCTATACCAACCATTGGAACAACGGAACGATCTCTAGGCGGGGGAACGGGATCATTGGGAATCCTCGCATATTGATTCCTCCAGAGCATAGAAGGCTTCTTTCAAGATCCCAAGCTTACGGTATATCATCGGGATTGCCGTGCCCAGATTAGCGTGCATAAGAATATAGGTGCTCTGTTCTTCCGTGTAGTCGTACTTCTTCCTCATTGGCAGCAAACCTATGGATCAGTAAGCATTTGTCTATTTTTCCTAAAAATGTTGACAAACTTTTTCAATCATGCTATGATGACGTAAACGATTAAGTTATTGAAATACGGCGGGTGTAAGCTTCATGTTAACAATACGTGATGTTGCTAAATTTTGCAACGTTTCTACGGCGACGGTCAGTAAGGCGTTCAGCCAGGATAGCGACATCAGTTACGAAGAACATTGTATGTATCGTAATTTTGCAGGGGTCGGGGTAATCTGCGCGGATTTTTTTTCGCCACAGGTGCGTGCGCTGCTGGCCAGGGAAATCCCCTGCGTTACGGTGGACTACAGCAGTGAAAAGCATCCCTGCGTGATGACCAATAATGAGGATGCGTACGGCGA
>JAJFVI010000084.1 GCA_021371895.1 Eubacteriales bacterium
AGAGAACCGGCAACAGCCATAACGCCGTGACGACCGCGAGCATCGCGCGGTGGACATCTTTTTTACGCCACAGGACTATCGCGCGTACTTGCCCTATCGCGGCCAACACGAGGAACGGGATGGGTATCGTGAGCGCGATCATCTCGGGCAGGTAGAAGCGCGGCATAGGCAGGCCGCGCGTTGGGTTATAGTAGATGCCGTTAAAATACACCACGCCCGTCCAGCGGGAGAAAGCCGTTGCGTTGGAAAGCATATAGCCCACGAACCCGGCTGGGTCGGCCCACAGCGCGGGGGTGAGCAGCACGTAGAATACCAAAAACGAACCGATGGCGCTAAGCCCGATGACAATGTTTTTAGGGGTCAGCTTCCGCCTGTGGATCAACTGGAGGAGCGTAGCAAGGCCCACCAGCCCCCAGGCCAGCGCCCCGACGATCTTGGTGTTCGTTGCCAGCGCGCCAAAAAGCGAAAAGAGAAGCGCGCGGGGAAAGGTTGGCCTACGCAGGAAGCGCGCGCCACTCGCCAATGTGCACAGGACGAGCACCAAAAGAATAACGTCTTTATTGTTGTAATGCCCTTCCGCAAAAAAACGCGGCGAAAGGTAGAGCATCAGCGCCGTAAAGCAGCTTAAGACACGGTTCAGCCCCAAAGAGCGCATCAGGCGGTACAGCGCATATACCCCGGCCATGAACCACAGCCATGTGTACATACGCCAAAGTGTGGTCAATTTGTCCGGCGCGGTTTCAGCCAGCGTCAGCAGCGGCGCGGCGAGATAATAGGCTGCTTCTCCGTGGTCGCGCTCCACGCTTTGGGCAATCGGCTGCACCCCCAGCGAGGTGTAGTACTTCGCGGCGGCGCTATCCGGCCCTGAAAGGCGCAGAGAGTAAGCCAGAAGGTTTTCCCGCAATATCGTCTGCTCTGCGGGCTCGTCACAGGGCAGGCCGTAATCGGGCGCGACCCACAGACCCACGAAAGTTAAAAGCATAAAGAACAGCGCCGTTACAAGCATCGCACGGGTTCGACTGCCTTGCTTCATGTTTCGCCGCCTTCCGCCGCATTACGTGCGTATACGGTGCACATGGGAAGACCGAAGCTCTCCGTTTCCGCAATCACCGGCATATATTCTGCCGCCTGCCAGTCACCCAGCACCGCGTAAGTGGTGTTTTCCAGCACATAATCCGCGGTGCCTCCCTGGTAACCGACGACGGTCAGGCGTGCCTGCTCCGTTTCGTCCAACAGTTTCCAGGCGGATTCCAACCCTGTCTGCGACCAAAGCTCCCCGCCGGAGATCGTAACGCTTCCCTGCGCGGGTAACTTTGCCAGCAGCGAGCGCAATGTTTGCAGCACCGACACGTTCCAGTAATCCAACTCCAGATATTCGGGTACGTTCCTGTTAAGGAGCAGGGCGTTGTAATAGACGTATTCGTTGGGGTGCGACAGCCCCGCCTGCGCGCCGGTGAACGCCATCATCAGCGCAAGCAGCCCTGCGCCCGCGTAGCGCAGGCGCAGGGCGTGCCGGGTGCCCCGTGACCGCAGTTTCTCCGAAAGGGTGTGTAAGCCGTAGGCGGCGAGGGCGAGCATCGGCCCGTATAGGAAGTAATTATGCCGCCAGCCGTTATAGAGCACCGGTTGGGCGAGCAGCGTGTACAACAGGGGCAATGTCCATAGCAAAGTACAGAGCAACAGCCCGGTGGCGGTATCGTCCTTAAACGTCCTGCTTCTAAGCCGCAGAACAAGCCCCAGCGTGAAAAACTGCCCGACCCCGATGAGCGCGATCAACCACAATGGAGTGGTAACGAGGATCATGTAAGGCAGGTAGTACCAAGGCAGGGACGCGGTTTTCAGGTGAAAAACCGTACCGCGGAAGAGCACGTCATTTTGCCACCGGCTAAAGTGTAGCGCGTTACCCAGCACGTAGCGGAGATAGGCGTACGGATCGGGCCACAGGGCCGGCGTGAGCAGCGCGTAAAACGCCGCGAAGGAAAGAAGCGCAAAGGCCGCGACACCCCATACGCGGCCGGTCATTCGACGCCCGGCTAGCTGGCGCACAAGCACGAACAGCGCGCAAAGCCCCCAAATCAGCAAGCCGACGATCTTCATGTTCGCCGCGGCCGCGCCGGACAACGAAAAGAGCGCCGCGCGCAGGAAACCCGGCTTTTCCATCAGCCGCAGGGATAGCCAGAGCGTGAGCAGCGTGAGCGAAAAGAGCACGATATCCTTGTTGTTGTAGTGCCCCTCGGCGAAAAACCGTGGTGATAACACCAAAAACAGCACGGCCGCGCCGCTATAGATACGGCTCAGCCCGAGCCTGCGGCAAACGAGCCACAGGGCAGCCGCACCAGCCATGAAGAGAAGCCATGTATACGCATGCCAGATCACCATGCGCGTCGCTTCCGGGATGTTCGCATTATCCACTAACCACAGCAGGGGATAATAGGCGCATTCGCCGTGATCCTTCTCCTGGCTGTCGGCAATCAGGCCGCTTGCCGGTGCTTCCATGGTGGAAGTCAGCGCCGTGTTGCCCGCAATGCCAAGTGCCGTGCGGTACTGGTTGCCGTTCATACGCAGAATATCCTGCTCCCAGGGTTCATCCCACGGCTGGCCGTAATCTCCCGCTGTGAACAGCCCCAGCGCCGTGAGCGCGATAAAGAACAGTGCCGTGAACAAAGCGGTATTCCGTTTCGCTTTTAGGGCTTTATGCATAGAGCATCCCCGCTTTCTGTATTCAGGCCTGATCAATCGGCGCTTTTACAAAGAAACGGGCAGATCGGGTGCGTTGCCTACAGCCAATCAGCCGGGGCGGGGGCGGTATCCAACCACGGGGTGCCCTGCGAGGCCGCGAGCATTGCGCCCTCCCGAACATCCCGAATCAACTCCCATGTAAGGACGCAAAGCAGCGCAAGATTCATTGCCCCGCCCAACTGCAGGCTGAAAATCGGCGCGCGGAACAGATACTCGCAATATGCGCTCACCGTCGGGAATAGCCCCCACAGCACCCACAGGAAACCGCGCGGCTTCCATAACGTCACCGCCCATAAGGCGAGCAGCACTTCACCCGCCAGACCGTAGCGCTCGTGCATCCGGGGCAGGAAGAATATACACGCCAGCACGCACCATGCGCCCAGCAGAAGCGCAAGGCGACCGGAAAGGCGCGCGCGTTTCAGCAGCAGCCAGACAGCCATGCCGCCCAGCGCGCCGACGGCCAACGCAAGGCCGATGCGCTGCCATATGCCCTGTACCATCTGCTTCGTACCCAGCGCGTCCCCTAAGAGAGCGTAAAAGTTGGGGCAGTTATAGGTGGGTTTCACGTATAAGCTGGTCTGGCCCAGGTAGACCGTCACAGCATACAGGGGGCTTTCGCCCAGCAGGGCCATGGGTATGCCAGTCACCGCCCAGACCGCCGGAATCAGCAGGAACCACATGAGACTGAACTTTTTTTCCGTCAGGAACCAGACGACCAGCAACAACGGCAGCAGAAACACGGCCTGCAGCTTAAACGCGATCGCCAGCCCGAAGCTGACCATGGCCCAGCCCGGCCGTCCCTTCAAGATGAGCCAGAGTGACAGCAGGGAAAGCGCGACGTACGAGGCGTCCGTCTGTCCCCAGAGGGAGGCATTGAGCACCAGCACCGGGTTAAGCCATAACAGCGCGAATGCGGCGAAAAGCCCTAGCGGACGGTGCTTTGGCGTCAGTACCTGCCAAACCAGCAGGCAGGCGCACAGCACAAGCCCCGCCTCCATGAGCAGGGAAACACCCTTGAGCACCAGTATATCATCCGCGGTGGGAAAAAGCCGCGCGGCCAGCGCCCACACATAAAGGTGCATGGGGCTGTACGTCCATTGCAGGTCGGGGGCGAGCACGGCGGCCATGCCACCTTGCTTGATGGCGGTATACCAGCTCATGTTCATGTATTGCAGATCCGCCGCCAGCTGCGGCAGGCAGGACCAGCGTACGAACGCGCCCAGCAGAAACACCGCCCCAAAGGCATACCACAATATCCGCCGGATCAGGTGCTGTTGCAGTCGTTCCTCCCAGCGCATCACCGACCATCCCTCCTCTGCTGCGGCGCAAAGCGATTGCCATGCGTCTGTTTTAGCGTTTCGCCTCGTCCTGCATGGTTTCCAGCCAGGTTTCGCCCCGGCGGATGGAAGCCTCCACCGCCTCGGGCGCGGGGCCGCCGCGCAGCTTGCGGCGTTCCACGCAAGCCTTAAGCGAGATCGCTTCGTACACATCGTTTTCAAAGGCGGGGGAAACGTCGCGCAGTTCAGCAAGCGACAGATCGCCCAATTCCCGGTGTTCCTTCACGCAGCGGCCCACCAGCACGCCGCTGATGTGGTGCGCGTCCCGGAAAGGCAGGCCTTTGCCTACCAGATAATCGGCCAGATCGGTGGCGTTGGTAAAGCCCACGGCGGCGCTCTTTTCCATGGCATCCGTGTTGAAGGTCGTGGCGGCCAGCATGGCGGTAAAGGTGGTCAGACATTTGCAGAGGGTGTCATACGCGTCGAAAAACGCTTCCTTATCCTCCTGCATATCCTTGTTGTAGGCAAGGGGAAGTCCCTTCATCACGGTCAGCAGGGTTATCAGGTCGCCGTACACACGGCCGGTTTTGCCGCGGGTCAGCTCGCACGCGTCGGGGTTCTTTTTTTGCGGCATAATGCTGGAGCCGGAAGAGAAAGCGTCGTCCATGGTCACGGTGCCAAACTCGTTGGAGGACCAGAGGATCAGTTCCTCGCAAAAGCGGCTTAAATGCATCATGCAAACGGAGGCAGCGCAGAGGAACGACAGCAGAAAATCGCGGTCGCTCACGGCGTCCATGGCGTTGTCGGATACTTCACGAAAATGAAGCAACGCCGCCACCCGCTCGCGATCCAGCGGGTAGGTGGTGCCCGCCAGCGCCCCGCTGCCCAGCGGCATCACATCCGCTTCGTCGTACGCGAGGCGGAAGCGCTTTACGTCGCGCTTGAACATTTGAAAATACGCCATCAGGTGGAAGCCCAGCGTTACAGGCTGCGCCTTTTGCAGATGTGTATAACCGGGCATGATGGTATGCGTGTGCCGCCTGGCCAGCAGGAGCAGCGTAGAGAGAAGATTGCGCACCAGCGTGTCCGCCGATTGGCAGGCTTCCCGGGCGTACATGCGCGTGTCCAATGCCACCTGATCGTTGCGGCTGCGGCCCGTGTGCAGGCGTTTGCCGGCTTCGCCGATGCGGGCGGTCAGCTCCGCCTCTACAAACATGTGCACGTCTTCGGCGCGGGGGTCTATAGCGAGCGTACCGGCGTCAATGTTGGCGAGAATCCCGTTGAGCCCCTCGACGATCGCGGCGCTGTCCTCCTGCGGAATAATCCCCTGCTCCCCCAGCATCGTCGCGTGGGCGACGGAGCCCAGAATATCGCAGCGGATCAGCCGCTGATCGAAGGGTATGGAGGATTGGAAATCGTCCAGCAGCCCGCTGGTCGGCTTGTCAAAGCGCCCCGCCCAAAGCTTGGTCATATTGATCTTCCTTTACAATAGCGGCGTGCCGCGTGATTACGCTTCATAAACGCCCTAATTATAACACATCCGACTGCCCCGTGAAAAGAGCGCGGGGGGAAACGTGCCGCAAACACGCTGCACACGCCAGTTTGTTTTGACAAACGTCCATATTCATGCTAATCTAATACGGATTGTGACAAGGAGGGGAACCATGCTAACCGTTTCGGACATCAGCCTGCAATTTGCGGGCGATCTGCTTTATAAACACGTTGACCTGATTTTTCAACGTGAGCATTGCTATGGCATTATCGGCGCCAACGGCGCGGGCAAGAGCACGCTGCTGCGCATTATTTCCGGTGAGCTGACACCCAGCACGGGTACCGTATCCGTGACCAAAGAAGATCGCATGAGCGTACTGGAGCAGGATCACTTCAAGTACGACGCGTATCCGGTGATCGATACGGTAATCATGGGCAACCGCAAGCTTTACGCCATTATGAAGGAAAAGGAAATCCTGTATGCTAAGCCGGACTTTAACGACGCCGACGGCGAACGCGCGGCGGTGCTGGAAGGCGAGTTTGCCGAGATGAACGGCTGGGATGCGGAAACCGAAGCCGCCCAGTTGCTAACCGGGCTGGGCGTGCCGGCGGACAAGCATACCTTACAGATGGTGGCGCTGGACGGCCGTATGAAGGTGAAAGTGCTGCTGGCGCAGGCGCTGTTCGGGCAGCCCTCCATCATCCTGCTGGATGAACCGACCAACGGTCTGGACGTGGAGAGCACGGAATGGCTGGAGGAGTTTTTAATCGACTGCCCCGCCATCGTGATCGTCGTCAGCCACGACCGCCACTTTCTCAACTCCGTATGCACCAACATCGTGGACGTGGATCACGCAACCTGCAAAATGTACGCGGGTAATTACGATTTCTGGTACGATTCCAGCCAGCTCTTTCAGCAGCTGATGCGCAACCAGAACAAGAAGCGCGATGAAAGAATCCGCGATCTGCAGGAGTTTATTCGCCGCTTTTCCGCCAACAAATCCAAAAGCCGGCAGGCTACCAGCCGTAAAAAAGTCCTGGACAGCATCCAGATTGACGATATGCCCGCCTCCAGCCGCAAATGTCCCTACGTCGGGTTTGAGCCCGAGCGCGAAGCCGGCAAGGATATTCTGTTTGTGGAAGGGCTCAGCAAGACCGTGGACGGCGTGAAGGTGCTGGATAACGTGACCTTCACCGTAGGCAAGGGCGATAAAATCGCCTTCGTGGGGGAGAACGAGGCGGGTGCGACGGCACTGTTCCGCATCCTGACCGGCGAACTGAACCCGGACGAGGGTTCCTTCCGCTGGGGGGTCACGATAACGCAGAGCTATTTTCCCAAGGATAATACCCGATTCTTTGTGGATTTCGATGGCACGCTGATCGAGTGGCTCCGGCAATTCTCCTTTGACCAGACAGAGACGTACCTGCGCGGGTTTTTGGGGCGGATGCTGTTTTCCGGCGACGACGTATACAAGCCCGCCAAAGTGC
>JAJFVI010000085.1 GCA_021371895.1 Eubacteriales bacterium
CAAAGGGATGTCAAACAGGTTGAGTATTGGATGAATCACTATCCGCGCAAACAGTTCGGTTACCAATCGCCTTCCCAGAGGTGTACCCTCAAGATTGCCTGACGTGGCAGGGGGGGGCGGCAATTCAACTTGCAATCCACCTTTACCTTTGAAGGCAAACAAACGTTTGCTTAATTCGTGTCTATATGCTATAATATCATTGAAAATTATGCCATTGAAAGTAACGAGGGAGGGGTGCGCTATGAACCGATTCGTACTCCAATCGCCCTATCAGGCCAACGGTGATCAGCCCAACGCTATCACCAGCTTGGCCGAGGGAATTAAAAACGGACTGACAGACCAGGTACTGCTTGGTGTTACCGGCAGCGGCAAAACCTTCACCATGGCGTCGGTCATTGAGCGAGTGCAAAAGCCCACACTTGTTATCGCCCACAACAAAACGCTTGCGGCGCAGCTGTGCAGCGAGTTTCGCGCGTTCTTCCCGGACAGTGCCGTTGAGTACTTCGTAAGCTATTATGATTATTACCAGCCCGAGGCCTACATCGCCTCCACCGATACCTACATCGAAAAAGATTCCTCCATCAACGAGGAGATCGACCGCCTGCGCCACAGCGCCACGGCGGCGGTGCGGGAGCGCAAGGATGTCATCATCGTGGCCAGCGTCAGCTGTATTTACTCCATGGGCGACCCCACCGAGTACGAGGGCATGATGGTCAGCATGCGCCCCGGCATGAAGATCAGCCGGGATCAGTTTATTGATCGGCTGGTGGAAATCCAGTATACGCGCAACGATTTTGAGTTTACGCGCGGCAGCTTCCGCGTACGGGGGGACGTGGTGGAGATTATCCCCGTCAACGAACGTGATCACGCCCTGCGTGTGGAATTTTTCGGCGACGAGATTGAGCGCATTCGCGAAATCGAGGTCGTTACAGGCAACGTGCTCAGCACTTTGGAACACGCGCTGGTCTTTCCCGCCACGCATTACGCCATGGATCGGGACAAGATGAGCACACAGCTTCCCATGATCGAAAGCGATCTGGAGAAGCGCGTGCAGGAACTAAAGGACGAGGAACAGCCGCTGTACGCCATGCGGCTGAGGCAGCGCACCCAGTACGATCTGGAGATGATGCGGCAGATCGGCTTTTGCACCGGCATCGAAAATTACAGCCGCTATTTCGACGGCCGAAAACCGGGAGATGCGCCCTATTGCCTGATGGATTACTTTCCCAAGGATTTTTTGATGTTCATCGACGAAAGCCACGTGACCGTGCCGCAGATACGCGGCATGTTCAACGGCGATCGCGCGCGCAAACAGGTGCTGGTGGATTATGGTTTCCGCCTGCCTTCGGCGTTCGACAACCGCCCGCTGGTGTTCAGCGAGTTCCGTGAGCACCAGCACCAGACCGTCTATGTCAGCGCCACGCCCAGCGCATATGAACTTGGTATCGCTCAGAACCTTGTGGAGCAGATCATCCGCCCGACGGGACTTTTAGACCCGCAGGTGATACTGCGCCCCGCCACCGGGCAGGTGGACGATCTGGTGGGCGAGATCAACCGCACCACCGCCCGGGGCGATCGCGTGCTGGTGACCACGCTTACCAAGCGCATGGCCGAAAGCCTGACGGAATACCTGAATAATCTGGGTATCCGCGTACGCTACCTGCACAGCGACATTCAAACCATGGAGCGCTCCGAACTGATTCGCGATCTGCGGCTGGGCGTGTTCGACGTGATGGTGGGCATCAACCTGCTGCGCGAGGGGCTGGATATGCCGGAGGTGAGCCTGGTGGCCATTCTGGATGCGGACAAAGAGGGCTTTCTGCGCAGCCAAACCTCGCTCATCCAAACCATTGGGCGCGCCGCGCGCAACGTGGAGGGCCGCGTGATCCTCTACGGCGATACCCTGACCGACAGCATGCTGCACGCCATCAGCGAAACCAACCGCCGCCGCGCCCTGCAGGAGGCGTACAACCAGCTTCACAGCATCACGCCCCAGAGCGTGAAAAGCACGGTGCAGGCGCTGCTCAAGATCACCAACGATTTTTCCAGCGCTGCGAGCGTGGAGATGAGCGAGGAAGAAAAACAGGATCTGCTCAAAAGCATTGAAGATCAGATGCTTTCCGCCGCCAAGACGCTGGACTTTGAAAAGGCCGCAAAACTGCGGGACGAGCTGTTCAGCCTCAAGGGCGAAAGCAAATCCGTACAGAAGCCGCAGAATCGAAGGAAGAGGCTGAAGAAACCACACCGATAACGTCGGCCAAGGCCTCCTTTGGCACCGGAGGGAAGCGTGTGCCCGGTGGGCACCATGGCGAAGCCATGAGCGACCCGAAGGCGGGTTGCGAAGCGAGCAGGCGAGCAGCAGTGAAGCCTGCGATGACTAAGCAACCGGGATGGGGGATTGAGATCCCCCGAGAGCTCAGTCGTCACCGGTTTCACTGTCGTTTACCGGTTCGCTTCGCTCTCCGACTCCGGGTCGCTTTCGCCTTTGGCGAAGCGTCCGCAGGACGCTCGCTTCCCTTCGTCGCCTCCCAACTGCCCCCCGGGGACGGGAACAGGATAACGACATCGGCTCAAGCCTCCTTTGGCACCGAAGATGAGTGAGTGCGCAGTGCGCACTTCGCCAAAGGCGAAAACGAATCGGAGGTGGGTTGCGAAGCGAGCATGCGAACGAAAGGGAAGCATGCGGTGACTGAGCAACCGGGATGGGGGATTGTGATCCTCCGATAGCTCAGTCGTCACCGGCTTTACTGCCGTTTGCCGGTTCGCTTCGCTCTCCGACTCCGGGTCGTTTTCGCCTTGGGCGAAGCGTCCGTGCCTCCCAACCGCCCCCTTGGGACGGAGCAGAAACGAGGCTGTGTGGGAAAAGCGGCTGCTTGATAGAACAAGGTCACAATTCCCTTTTCTTACGATGATAAGAATGATATAAGAAACACATGGTGTGAGAAACACATAAAGCCGCCCCTGCCGATGGATACGGCGGGGGCGGCTGTTTTGATGGCGGACGTTGTTTTTTATTCTTCCCGTTCCGCAAGTGTAAGATAATCGCGGTTGGGCAGCACGGCTTTATAGGCGGGACGGATGATTTTGTCCATGTTCACGAGTTCCTCAATGCGGTGGGCGCTCCAGCCGACAATGCGCGCGATGGCGAAGATCGGCGTGAACATCTCTTCGGGAATGCCGAGCATCCCGTATACCAGACCGCTGAAAAAATCGACGTTTGCGCTAACGCCTTTATACATATGGCGTTCCCGCGCGATAATTTCCGGCGCTAAGCGCTCCACAGTTGAATAGAGCTGAAATTCCAACTTTTTATGCTTTTCGTCAGCCAGTTGCTCCACAAACGAGCGGAACACAGTCGCGCGCGGATCGCTGATAGAGTAAACGGCGTGCCCAATGCCGTAGATCAGCCCTTTGCGGTCAAACGCTTCCCGGTTGAGCAGCTTCATCAGGTAAGCCTCGATGGCAGCTTCGTCGGTCAGGTCGCTCACATTGCGCTTGAGGTCCGCCATCATCTGCACAACCTTGATGTTCGCGCCGCCGTGCTTGGGGCCTTTTAAGCTGGCCAGCGCGGCCGCGATGGTGCTGTACGTGTCGGTGCCGGAGGAGGTCACTACGTGCGTAGTGAAGGAGCTGTTGTTGCCGCCGCCGTGCTCCATGTGCAGCATCAGCGCCACGTCCAGCACGTGCGCTTCCAGTTTCGTGTAACTTTTATCGGGGCGCAGCATACGCAGCAGGTTTTCGGCGGTGGAGAGGTTCTCATCCGGCCTGTGAATGTAAAGGCTCTCGTCCTGCTCGTAATGGTTGAAGCTGTGGTAACCGTACACCGCCAGCATCGGAAACACGGCGATCAGCATCAGGCATTGGCGAAGCACGTTGCAGATGCGCAGGTCGGCCGGGTTATCGTCGTAGCTGGCGAGGGTTAAAACACTGCGGCTTAAGGAGTTCATCATATCGGCGCTGGGTGCTTTCATGATTACGTCGCGAACGAAATTGGTGGGCAGCGTGCGGCTCGTGGCCATAACACGCTTAAACTCGTCCAGTTGCGTCTGGCTTGGCAGATCGCCAAAAAGCAGCAGGTAAGCCGTTTCCTCAAAGCCAAAACGCTTGTCCTGCATGACGCCGTTGACCAGAGCGATAATGTTGTATCCCCGATACCACAGTATCCCGTCGCAGGGCACGAGTTCGCCGTTTTCCTCGCGGCTGGACTGGATTTCGGATATTTTGGTCAGGCCGGCCAGAACACCTTTGCCGGATTTATCCCGCAAGCCGCGCTTGACGCCATATGTCTGGTAAAGCTCCTGATCGATCGTCGCGTTTTGGACGACCGACTGCTCTTTGGCGGAAGCGAAATCCGCCAAACGTTCCAGGGGTGAGGAGGGGGTAGAACTCATAGATTGTCTCCCTTCAAGTCGCACAGATACGCGCGGCGGATGATAACGTCCTTCGTGGAACGGTAAAAGCGGCAAAACGGAAAGCGTTCACTTCCAATCATCGTGGATAGACATGAAAAAAGTATACGGGAAGCGTTTTGAAAAGTCAAGCGAGGGGCGAACATCGATATAA
>JAJFVI010000088.1 GCA_021371895.1 Eubacteriales bacterium
CATGCGGGCGGCGGAAACGTCCAGCTCGCGCACGAGGCGTTTCAGGAAAGGCGCCATCATGGGCCCGCGCGGTGTGGAAAACACCAGCACGTCGGCGCCGCCGTTTTGCATGACGTCCGTTATAGTGCCGATTTCATTACCGTCGGTATCCGTCGCGTGAACGCCCAACAGATCAACGACGAATACCTCGCCCTTCCCGAGAGGGCGGGCGTGGGCGCGATCAATATACAGCGTCTGCCCGCGCAGCTTCTCCGCCGCCTCGCGGTCATCAACACCCTCAAATGTCAGGTATACGTCGCTGCCGGATAAGCGCGCGCCCAGCACCGTAGCGGGCGCGTAGACCTCGCCCCGGCGAAGATAGACGGTTGTCAGGTCCAGAAAGCGCGCGGGGTCGCCCGTTTCATGGTGCAGCTTCACCTCGCCGTGCAAACCCTGCGGTTTCACAACGATGCCCAGCAACAGGTAGGGATCGCGCATGGCGGCTCCTTTCGGGGTTGGGGAAAGTGCCGGTGGCACGCAAACCAGCGCGCCGTGCGGGCTTTGATGCCCGCCACGCCGCGCCGGATGCGCCGCGGCACCACCCGGCGGCGTTACTTATTGAATCTCTACGAAGACCGGTTTCTGGCTTTTTATAGTCGCCGCGCGTACCACGGCGCGGATCGCCTTGGCGATGCGCCCCTGTTTGCCGATCACCTTGCCCATATCCTCGGGCGCGACATGCAGCTCCAATATGGTGGCCTCCGGGCCGACCGTCTCTTCCACGGTAACGGCCTCCTTGTTGTCCACCAGGGATTTGGCGATGTATAACACGAGCTCTTTCATGAGCTTAACCCTCAAGGATGCCGCTCTTTTTCAGCAGCGTACGGACGGTATCGGTCGGTTGTGCGCCGACGCTAAGCCACTTTTTGGCGGCTTCCCCGTCGATCTTGATGGTGGCCGGTTCGGTCATCGGGTCGTAATAGCCGATCTCGGCGATGTTACGGCCGTCGCGGGGGCTGGTGATATCCGCGACGACGACGCGGTAGAAAGGTTTCTTTTTCATACCCATTCTTTTCAGGCGAATCTTGACCATGGTAGTTTCCTCCTATGCTTTACTCGATATTTATGTCAATCACGGGTGTGACGGACGACGGGCGCTAAAGCGCCCTTTGTGGCGGGGATTTTGATCCCCTCCCCAACCTTCCCCTTGGGGTAGGTACGGGCGCTGTTCTTGGATGACTTTCTACAGATGCGGTTCGCTTTCGGTGAAGTGTCCACTAGACGGAGGCTTCCTTTTGTCGCTAACCTTCCCCTGGGGCGGGAACGATTGGTATTCTTGGTGACATTGGTTATGTATATCCGGTAATATCGCCATTCTGGCGCGGACAGATATTCAGCACCAAAGGCCGATGGAGGTGTCTGCTTACTTAAAGCCCTTCATCATGCGGCGGGCCATGCCCTTGTTGCCCATCATCTGCTTCATCATATCGCGCGCCTGCTCGAACTGGCGCATCAGGCTGTTGACGTCCTGCACGGTGGTGCCGCTGCCCGCGGCGATGCGCTTGCGGCGACTGGCGTTGAGCAGGTTGGGGTTGCGGCGTTCGCGCGATGTCATGGAGCGGATGATGGCCTCGGGCTTTTTAAGCGCGTCGTCGCCGATCTCCACGTCACCAAGTTTGTTCGCGCCGGGCAGCATGGAAAGCATGCTTTTAATGCCGCCCATCTTTTTCATCTGCTGCATTTGCGTAAGGAAATCATCCAGCGTCAATTCCCCGGGCTTGCGGCGGGCGAGCTTATCAACAGTTTGGGTTTCCGCGGTCTCCTGGGCTTTTTCGATGAGGGTCATCACGTCCCCCATGCCCAGAATGCGCTGTGCCATGCGGTCGGGGTGGAAGGGTTCGAAGTCGCCCAGCTTTTCGCCTGTACCGCTGAACTTGATGGGCTTGCCGACCACGGCCTTGATGGAGAGCGCCGCGCCGCCGCGGGTATCGCCGTCCAGCTTGGTGAGGATTACACCGTCGACGCCCAGCTTCTCGTCGAAGGCTTTGGCGACATTCACGGCATCCTGCCCGGTCATCGCGTCCACCACGAAAAGGATCTCCTGCGGCTTTACCTGCTTTTTCAGGCGTACAAGCTCGTCCATCAGCGCTTCGTCAATGTGCAGGCGGCCGGCGGTATCGATGATCAGCACGTCGCGGCCATGGTCGCGGGCGTATTCCACCGCTTCCAGCGCGGTTTTCACCGGGTCCTGCGTGCCGTGCTCGTACACCGGCACCTTCGCCTGTTCGCCCACGACCTGCAACTGCTTGATGGCGGCGGGGCGGTAAATATCGCAGGCGGCAAGCAACGGCTTTTTGCCCGTTTTTTGCAGATAAAGCGCCAGCTTGGCGGCGATGGTGGTTTTGCCCGCGCCCTGCAGGCCGCAGAGCATGTATATGGTCGGGACGCTGGAACTCCAGGTGAGGCGCGCGTTCTGCGTGCCCATGAGCGTCGTCATTTCCTCGGCGACGATCTTGACCACCTGCTGGCCGGGGGTGAGACTGCCCAGCACCTGTTGGCCAACGCAGCGCTCTGTGATCTTCTTGCAAAAATCCTTGACGACGAGGTAATTGACGTCCGCTTCCAGCAGTGCTACGCGCACCTCGCGCACGCCATCCTTCACGGCCTGCTCGTTTAGCTTCCCGTGCCCGGACAGCTTTCCCAGTGCCGCCGTGAGCTTCTGGCTCAATCCTTCAAACGCCATCGGGGGTCTCCTCCTCGTCGAGTTGATGCAGCAGGCGGCTAAGCATGGCGCGGCTTTCCAGCGGATTATCCGCGTCCAGCGCGGCGATTGCCGCCGTAAGGCTTTCCCGTGTTTCCTGCGTTTGTCCTGCCAGGCGAAGCGCCGCCTCGTAGCGGCGCAGTTTCTGCTCCGAACGAAGGATCAGCTCGTGTACGTTCTGGCGGGTGACGTTCATTTCCTCGGCGATTTCCGCGAGGGTCAGATCCTCGTCGCAGTGCAGCCGCACAGCCTGCCGCTGTTTGGATGTCAGCAATCCGCCATAGCAGGCGCACAGCGTACCCAGCTCCACGTTGTGTAAAAGCCTGTGTTCCGGGCCTTGTGCGCTGCCCACGGAGCCACATCCTTTCCGAAGCTGTCAGGGGTTTCAACTTGACAACGAGGGAAGTATAGCACGGCTTCGGAAATGTGTCAAGCGTTTATCATTGACACAACAACAAGAACGCGGACGGACGTCCGCGTTCTTGTACGCAAGCTGCGTTATTTCCCCTGTGCAAGCTCCAGCATCACGAAGCAATCCCGCTCATGGTCGATGATAACCCCTACGGACTGCAGGTAGCTGTAAATGGTCACCGAACCCACGAATTTCATGCCCCGTTTGCGCAGGTCCTTGGAGATGGCGTCGCTCAGCGGGGAGGTGGTGAGAAACATGTTTGACTCGTTCACCACCGGCCCGTCCGGGATATAGCTCATCAGGTAACGGTCAAACGAGTCGAATTCCTTTTGGAGTGCCAGAAATACTTGCGTGTTGGTGATGGTGCCACAGATCTTGAGCCGGTTGCGGATGATGCCCTCGTCGGCCATCAGCCGGGCAACATCGCTCTCGCCGTAGACGGCAATCGCCTGTGGGTCGAACCCGGAAAATGCTTTTCGCAGCGCTTCCCGTTTGCTTAATACGATATACCAAGAAAGCCCTGCCTGAAAACCTTCCAGCAACAGCATCTCAAAAAGAGCCTGGTCGTCGTGGCAGGGGCGGCCCCATTCACGGTCGTGATAATTTTCCATCAGCTCGCCGCGCACCCAGCTGCAGCGGTGCCGGTTAAGGGTGGACATCGTGTTCCCCTCCCTGCGCCGTAGTCGCGGCAGTCCCGCGTTTCCAGCGTTCTTTCATATAGCGCGTCAAAAGGCCGAAATCGGCAATCGCGCCGTCGAAGAAACGCGCGCGTACGGCGCTGACCAGCACCAGCATCGCGATGGGCCCCAAAATCAGGCCTATCACGCCGCCCAGCCGCATACCCACAAACATGCCCACCAGCGAAAGCAGCGGGGACATACCCAGATTGTCGCCCAGCAGCTTGGGATCCAGCACCCGGCGCAGGAGACTGTAGGCTACGTAGAAGCACAGAATCGCCCACCCGGAGTAGGGATCGTTGGTCAAGAAGCAGACCAACGCCCAGGGCAGGTAGAGCACGCCGCAGCCGAACTGCGGTATCAGCTCCAAAAGCGCCGCCAGCACGCCAACCAGCACCGCGTAGGGGAAGCCCATCAGTTGAAAGTATACCGTGGAAAGCGAAAGCAGAAGGACAAGCCACAATACCTGCACGCGCATATACCCCAGCGTCCCCTTGATGACCGAACGGCGCAGGAACGACATGCTGCCCTCCGGGTCGTCGGTATCCTGCCTGCGTTGCAGGCGGTCGCGCAATTCCGGATAGCGCTTGGTGATAAAGTATACGCCCAACAGGAGGAAATTGGCGTAGATGAGCGCGTAGGGCAGGCCCGAGGCGATGCCCACCAGAATGTTGAGCGAGCTGCCCGCCAGCTGCGTGGCCTGTTCTGTAAGCCACATAAAGCCTGTGTTGAGGGAATCGCGCAGCGTGGTGCTCAAGTTGCCGGGCATGGCGGCCGCGGCGTTAAGAAGCCGGTCGCTGGCCTCGCGCAGCACGTTCACGACGC
>JAJFVI010000095.1 GCA_021371895.1 Eubacteriales bacterium
AGAAGCAAGGGTGAGTGCCTGATCCATCGTCATTCCGATTTCGGATGCTCTGTCCTGCCACTCAGAATTAAACACCACGTCCGTCTGGCTGAGCAGTTTCCCCAGAATATCGGCAGGCGTCGCGTTGGTGTAAATCTCGAAGGTGTTTGGGGACAGATACCCTTCCAGCAGGTATTTGCGCTCGCTCACCCGGTCGGTATTCAGCTCGTCCTGAATAAAATAGTAATCGGTCAGCCCCTCCCCGCTGCGGCAGAGGCCTAAAAACGCGCTGGAATCCTTGAGCACACCCTGCGCCACCAGGTACGCGGCAACATCTTCCACCGTCCAGCCGGGAATCACGGTAATATCCATTGTGATAGGCTTGCCATCGCCGCTGGTCAGCAGATTGGCAATCTGGGAAAGATTCATACTTTTGGCAAGCTGATAATCACCGGCCTGTATCTTCTGCCCCATTCCGGCAAAATCGCAGTAATATTTGAATACGGAGCGATTGCGAATAATGCCCTGCTCCTCCAGGTTGTTCGACACGCGCGTAAGGCTTTGCCCGCTTGACACGGAAAAAGGAATAAGCGTCGTGTCGCTCGGGTCTACGGCGCTGATATACTTTTCGTCGATGGAGCGGTACAGCGTCGAGCACACCCCAAACAACAGCACCAACGCCGCAACCGCAACCAGCACCGGGCGCAGGATATGCCAAAGGCCGCTGTACCAGTAAAAGCCGTATTGCCGTTCGTCGCGCAGCGACTCGTGATCGTAGTGTTGCTCCCGCCTTGCCATGTTCCGCCTCCCCTGCCGTTTCTCCTACCCGGCATCACATCCCGGGCAGATCCAAGTCCAGTTCAGCCGCTTTTGCCACGCTTTGGAATACCTCGCCCGTCAGCTGTTGCATCCGCATCTGTGCCATCAGGTATTGCGCCACGTCGCTGTTCATGTATAAAAGGGCAGAAAGCTTATTAAAGCGTTCCACGTCGTCGCTGTCGGCATCCCTGCCGGCTACGGCAACCATTTGCAGCCTGGTCTGTGTGCGCTGGTATTCCTTGAGCAGCGCGCGGTTGGTTTCGTTTTCCATCACCGCGTCCTTAAGCGCCTTATATTGCCTGTACTCCTCGCTTTCGCGGATCGCTTCGGTAAGCTGTTCCGTCGCCGCGTGTACGGCAGCGTTATCCATCATCGTGTTTTCTCCTTACTATGCAAGCGCATTGCGGTGCCGCGCTTCGTTCATCGTTCGTCCGCCCTCCGTGGCGGGATTCGTTATCAGTATACCGCAAACCGAGTGAAATTTCATGCCCTATTTTCGCCCGTACCGTTTCTCCATGCAAAAAGACAGATAAATAAAGGCGGGAAGCCGCCGCATTTTTACAAAACGGCAGCTTCCCACACCGGAGATGTTTTCCGTTGTTCGGTTTTCCCGCCAATTGTTTTTCTTCCGGCGGCCACCGCCGGAATGCGCTTTCAAGCGGGATTATCGGCCAATATCAGACTTTCATCAACCGCACGACGTTCCAGCTCAGGCTGGGCATCCGCACGGTGTAGCGGCCCCCGTCCATCACGCCGGGCTCGCCCGCCGCGGGCTTTACGGTGTCGGGCGCGGCCTCGGTGTTGACAGCTTTCACGTCGTCGTGGTGCAGCACGCTGTGCTCCGCAACACGCAGGGAGCCAAAAGCCCGCAGATCAACGCTCAACTCGATGTCCTCCCGCATGTCGCGGTTGACGGCGAAAATCGTTACCGAGCCGTCGTCCCCGAGGGTCGCGGTCGTGTCCAGCAGAGGCACGGCATCAAAATCCTTGCAGTCATACACAGGGCTTTCCACCAGCGGCCGGAGTGCTGTGCCGCGGCCGTAGCGGGAGGCTTGCATCAGCGGCCAGAAAATGGTCTGCGCCCATACGCCGCCGCCGGTACGGGTCATAATTGGGGCGATCACGTTTACCAGCTGCGCCATGCAGGCGATCTTCACACGGTCGGCATTGCGCAGGAAGGTGATGAGTATGGAGCCCACCAGCAGCGCGTCCTCAAAGTTGTACACATCCTCCAAAAGCGGCAGCGCGCGCCCCCATTTATCACGCTTTAAAACCTCTTTGTCCTGCTGGTTGGAATGATACCACACATTCCACTCGTCGCAGGAGAGGTTGATCTTCTTGCGGCTGTGCCGCTGCGCGCCCACCGCGTCGCAGATGGCGCTCACTTCGCGGACAAAGAAATCCAACTCCACGCTACGGGCCAGGAACGCGGGGGTATCACCGGCCTGATTGCCGTAATAGCGGTGGAGGCTTACGTAATCGATCTCATCGAAGCACTCGCTGAGCATCTGGTACTCCCACGCGCCATAGGTTTTCATATCACGGGAGGAGGAGCCGCACGCCACCAGTTCGATGCTCGGATCGACCCACTTCATCAGCTTGGCGGCCTCGTTCGCCACGCGACCATACTCCGTGGCGGTTTTTTGGCCAATCTGCCAGGGGCCGTCCATTTCGTTGCCCAGACACCACAATTTGATGCCGAAGGGGTCTTTCGCACCGTTGCGGATGCGCAAGTCGCTCCAGTAGCTTCCGGAGGGGTGGTTGGTATACTCCACCAAATTCCGAGCCGCGTCCGGCCCGCGGGTGCCGAGGTTGACGGCGTACATCATCTCCGAATCCACTTGAGCAATCCAGTCGGCGAACTCGTGCAGGCCGATCTCGTTCGTCTCAGTGGTGAACCAGGCAAGGTCCAGCCTACGGGGGCGCTGGTCGCGGGGGCCCACGCTGTCCTCCCAGTTGAAACCGGATACGAAATTGCCGCCCGGATAACGAATCACAGGCACGCCCAGTTTACGCACCAACTCCGCCACGTCACGGCGGAAGCCGTTTCCGTCGGCGGTGGGATGGCCGGGTTCGTAAATGCCCCCGTATACCGCGCGGCCCAGATGCTCAATGAAAGATCCGTAGATGCGCTTGTCAATAGTAGCAATGGCGTAGTCCCTGTCCAGAGTCATTTTGGCGGTCTTCATGGTGTCTCTCCTAACATTTTTTCAGGCTGAGTCTCAGCCTTTGACTGAACCGGCAGTCATGCCCTCGATAATAAACTTTTGCGCCGCCAGAAACAAGATCAGCAGAGGCAAAATTGCAAAGCATGCGCCGGTGATCATCAGATCGTAATTGTTGCCGTAGGGCGACCACAGGGTGTTAAGCCCGATGGGAACGGTGTATTTCTTCATATCGCTGATTACCAGCATGGGCCACAGGAGGCTGTTCCACGCAGCCATGCCCACCAGCACCGCCATGGAAGCATACGCGGGCTTTAGAATCGGCATGATGATGCGCAGGAAAATGCTGTATTCGTTGCAGCCGTCCACACGCCCTGCGTCTACCAGTTCGTACGGTACGCCGGTGAGGAACTGTCGGAAGAAGAAGATGGCGGACATGTTGGCCAGGAAGGGCAGGATGATCGCCCAGTAGGAATTGCGCATTCCCATGGCGTTAATCTGCGTGTACATAGGCAGCATCAAGATCTCAAAGGGGATCATCATCACCATCAGCACGCAGAAGAACAGGAGGCTTTTCCCCTTGAAGTTGTACATCGCAAACCCGTAGGCCACCCAGGAAGAAACAAACAGCGTAAGCGACCCCTGCACCAGCACAATAAACAGGCTGTTACGATACCAGATAAAGTAATTGTGCGGATCCAGCGTGCCGTCGCTCATCACACCGGTGAAGAGATAACGCCACGCCAGCGTATGCAGCTGCTTGGGGTCGAGCGTCAGGTTCAAGCCGCTGATGAAGAGTTGTGCGCCGCCCTTGAAAGTGCCCAGCACCAGCGCATAAAGCGGAATGAGCACGAACACGGAAATGATGGAGAAGACGATCACCAGCAACACCCGTGCTGTGGGGGTATAGTTGAGCTTGCTTTTTCCAGGGGTGAGAACGTGTTGATGTGTCATGGTTACTCCCCCTTCCGCCGGCCGATTACGCCGGTAATGCGCAGCTGCAGGAGGTTGATAATCATGGCGCCCAGCAGCAGCACCAGGCCTACCGCGGAGGCGAAGCCGAATTTATCGACCTTTTCAAATCCGTAGCGGTACAGATACCCCACGATCGTAAGACCGTAGTTTTTGGGCGAGGAGTTGTTGCCGAAAATCATGTAGCTTTCGGTGAACATCGCAAGCCCCGCGTAAATGGAGATGGTGAGCACGTAGATGGTAGTAGGTTTCAGAAGCGGCCAGGCGATGTTCCAGAACTTTTGCACGGCGTTGGCGCCGTCGATGTCCGCCGCTTCGTAAAGCTCATTGGGAATCGACTTGAGGCCTGCCATGTAGTAGAGGATGTTCATGCCCGTCCACCGCCAGCAGCACAACAGCACCATGGCAAACATGGCTGTCCATTCCCCCTTGAGCCAGATGATCGGATCCAGCCCGAACAGCCCGCGCACCTGGTTCATCATTGCACCGTCCAGTTCGCTGAACATCATGCGGAAAATGATACCGGCCACCACCACGGAGCTTAATACCGGTACGAACAGAATGGCTTTGAACGTGCCGGCGAACTTCATGGATTTAGAGTTGAGCATATAGGCGAGCAACAACGGAAACGGTATCAACAGCGCGCAGGTGATCACGGTGTAGCGAAGGGAATTGGTGACTGCCGTATAGAACGTATTGTTGTTGAAAAGGTCTATATAATTCTTCAGCCCTATCCATTCCGATGAGTCGGATTTGATGGATTGGAAGCTCATGATCGTCGTGGAAAGAAGAGGGTAAACAAAGAAGATCACAAACGTCATTAGAAAGGGAAGTACGAAAACGTAAGGCGCGATGGATTTGGAGTAAAGCAGTGTTCGGTTGAGAGCGACGTAGAGAGCCATCAGCGCCAGCCCGCCCAGCATCCACAGGGTGCGCGTGCGCGCTGCAAAAAGCCAGAAGGTTTGCAAAACCGAATAGCTCTGTCCCTGCTCCAGTGAGCCAAATAAAAAGGCGCCTGTATCGCCGTGCGCGTCGTACGCCGTGTCGAACTTCGTTCCCTTGCCGCCCAGGCTCAGGAGCGCAGCGATCCCCACGATCAGGATCACCGCTCCGAGAATGAATATAAAAAGTGATCTCCGCTGCCTGATTCGGTTCGGAAAAGCTATGGAAACCGTGCTCACGATCATCACCCGCTGTCATCGGAATAAGCCGGGAAGAGGCTGCCCTCTTCCCGGTCTTTTCAGGTATGGTTTAGAAAATTTCACCCTCGATGGCGGTCTGCGCTTCTTCCAGTGCGGTAGCGGCATCCGCGTGATCCACGTACACTTCGTTCCACAGCGTGGTATCCAGGTACGTGTTGATGGTCGGGTTGATGGCGGTGGAAGCGACGCCCTTAATCACGTTGATCGCCAGCAGCGTATCAAACGCGTTGGTCAGGAAGTACTGGTTGAACTTGTTGGTCGGGTCGTGGGTAACGGCAGTATCGGTCCATACTTCCATGTTGCAGGGGTCAAAGCCAAGTTCGCTCCAAATCTTCACCGCAGCGGCCTTGGTCGCCTTGGCGTACACGTCGAACTGCGCGGCGAGGTCATAATTCTCGTTGTCTTTCACAACCACGGTGCCGGTGCCGCCCAGACCGACGGACTGGCTCTGCCCAACCTCAAACACGGGGCAGGTGGAGATGGCGTATACGCCCTTTTCAGCGTCGCCGATTTCACCGGTAAAGCGGCTCATGTACCACAGCGGCATGGTGATGGAAGCGCACACGTTGGTGGCTACCCATGCCTTGCCCTCTTCGGTATCCACTTGGCCGCCCGGACAAACCATGGCGATACCGGCATCCAGCCAGCTCTGCTGCGTCTGCACAGCCTTGAGCATGGCGGGCGTGTTGATGGTGGGCTTGGGGTTCGCCTCATCAGAGTTGTCCACAAATGCGCTGTCCTGCTGGGTGATCATCAGGGAGGTTTGCCACTGTGTGCTGGTTTCCACGTTGCCCATGTACACGTTGGGGTTGCTTGCCTTCAGCTTGAGGCCCGCATTGTACCAGTCGTCCCAGGTCTTGATGGTGGTGTAGTCGATACCGGCGGCCTCCAGCATGGGAACGTTGTAGAAGGTCACGGTCGCGCCGATATGGTAGGGGATGCCGTAGAGGTGGCCGCCCTTGGAATACAGATCCAGGCGGGACTTGACCAGTTGGTTCATGTAGTCGCCCATGTAGCTTTCCAGCTCAACCAGATGGTCGCTGTACGCCAGAATGTTGGGGAATTGGCCCACTTCGACGTCGCAGATGTCGGGCGCGCCCGCACCGGACTGCAGTGCGACCTTCAGCTTGTTGTGCATTTCGTCATAGCCCAGCGTAACGCACTCCAGGGCGATGGGCTGGTCGGGATGCTCGGCGTTCCAAGCATCAGCCATGCTGTAATAGTAAGCGTCGTGCTGACTGATGAATGTCCATAGCGTCAGCTTGGTGGGGGTTACTTCAGCCGAAGCGATGCTCGTCAAACTGAGCATCATGCAAACGGCCAATACCAGAGCGAGAAACTTTTTCATGGATTTCCCTCCTTCTATTTGAGAAGCGCACACACGCTTCAGGTACAACTTCATACGGAATAATGTACGTACATATGGCAAAGCAAGTCTACGCACCATTTTTCCACATCTCAGCAATTACATTAACGTTAATGTTTCCTATACCAATAATATATCACAGTTTATTCAGCTTGTCAACACCAAATTGACAAATGTCCGAACATATGTTACACTGTGCAAAAATCGGAATGGAGGATGCCTATGAAACCCGCTTCCGGGGCCAAACGCGTCCTCCTGCAGGATATTGCGATTGCCACCGGCTATACTGTAAACACCGTTTCCCGGGCGCTGCAAAATAAGTACGACATCTCAAAAAGCACCTGCGCCCACATTCAAAAGGTCGCCGACGAGATGGGTTACGTGCGCAATAATATCGCCAGTTCCCTTCGCTCCGGGAAAAGCCGCACCCTTGCGGTCATCGTGGGCGAAGCTTCCAACCCCTTTTACGCCATCATGATCGATACCATCCACGACATCGCCGAAGGGAACGGCTATACGGTGATGGTTCTCTGCTCCCGTGATAAGGCTGAGCAGGAACAGAAAGCCATTGTCACCTCCATCGGCAGGCAGGTGGACGGGGTACTGCTGTTTCCCAGCAACCACACCGCCTCCAACCTTGCCATGATGCGGCAATCCGGCATCCCGTTCGTGCTGGTGAGCCGCCATCTGGAAAATCCGGATTACGATTCCGTGGTCTGCGACGAGGAGACCGGGGGCTATCTGGCCGGTAAACACCTCATCCAGGCCGGGCACCGCAAGCTGGCTTTCGTATATTTCTCCGAGGTGGTTTTCAGCAGCGAGCAGCGCACGCGCGGGCTGCTGCGTGCCGCACGCGAGGCGGGAATCCCCGCGGAAGACGTACACTTTTTCCAGCGCGGCACCGACGCGCAAACCGTGGCGCAACTGCGGCAATGGAAGGCCGAGGGCGTTACGGGCATTTTCGTTTTTTGCGACATTGAGGCGTGGCAGCTGTACGACTGCATGAACACCTGCGGCATGAAAGATGATTTTTCCCTCGTCGGGTTTGACAACATCCAGGGGGTCATCGGCTTCCCTTCCCCGTTATGCACCGTCGACGGCGCTATGCGGGAGGTGGCCAAAGCCGCCTTTCTACTGCTGATGGAACGCATCCGCGGGGACGTTTTACCGCCTAAATCGCTGATGTTTCCGGTGCGTCTGGTATGCCGCGGCAGCTGCCGCCCACCGGACGGCAAACCGTTAAATCGTTAGGAGAAGAAAACGCCGTATGGATACGCTCAACCGTTTTACATCCCTGCCGGGTTTCCTGAAACGTTATGAAGATCTCATCATCCGCGAGATAGTGCCCTATCAGGAGAAAATCCTGTGGGATCAGGTCGAAGGCGCGGAAAAGAGCCACGCGTTTGAAAACTTCCTTTTAGCGGCGCAAAAACTGGAAACCGGGCGCTGCGAAGGCACGTTTTACGGTATGGTATTTCAGGACAGCGACGTAGCCAAGTGGCTGGAAGCGGTCGCCTATTCCCTGCGCATCCGCTTGGACGCTGCGCTGGAAAAGCGTGCCGACGAGGTGATTGAACTGATCGCCCGCGCACAGCACGCGGATGGGTACCTGAACACCTATTTCACCGTCAAGGCACCCGACAAACGCTGGTCAAACCTGGAGGAGGCGCACGAGCTGTACTGCGCCGGGCATATGATCGAGGCGGCCGTCGCCATGGCCGAATGCACGGGCAAGACCAGGCTGCTTGCCATAATGCGCCGCATGGCCGACCTGATGGTGAAGCATTTTATCACCGAGAACAACGAGGGCTTTCCCGGCCACCCGGAGGTGGAACTGGCGCTGATGCGCCTGTACCGCTATACGGGGGAAGCCGATTACTTACGGCTGGCACAGCGTTTTATCGACACGCGCGGCTCGGATTTCTTCACCCGCGAACGCGAACACCGGCAGTGGGCCATATGGAGCGGCCATGACGACCGCGAATACACGCAAACTCACCTGCCCGTTCGGGAACAGCGCGACGCTGTTGGGCACGCGGTACGCGCCATATACCTGTACTCCGGTATGGCGGACGTCGCGCGGGAAACCGGCGAGCCCGCGCTGTTGGAGGCATGCCGCGCGCTGTGGGAAAGTGTGACGCGGCGACGAATGTATTTGACCGGCGCAATCGGCTCGGCTTACGAGGGAGAATCGTTTACCAGGGATTATCACCTGCCCAACGATACCGCCTACGCCGAAACCTGCGCGGCGGTGGGGCTTGTCTTTTTCGCCCGCCGGATGCTGGAAATGGAGAAGCGCAGCGAATACGCCGATGCCATGGAGCGCGCGCTTTATAACTGCGTACTCGCGGGCATGCAGCTGGACGGTACGCGTTTCTTCTACGTCAATCCCCTGGAATCCCTGCCCGGCATATCCGGAGAGGCGGTCACCCACCGCCACGCGCTTCCACAGCGTCCGAAGTGGTTCACCTGCGCCTGCTGCCCGCCCAACGTGGCCCGCCTGCTCACATCGCTTGGCCGCTATGCATGGGGGCTGGATGAAAAAGCGATAACTGCCCACCTGTTCGTCCCGGGTCGATTGACGCTGGACGACGGCGCCGCCGTGACCCTTTCCACCGCCTATCCCGCCGAGGGCAAGCTGCGTTTCCGCTTTGAAGCGAAGAAGCTTCCGGTAAACCGGGCTTTTGCCTTGCGACTGCCGGCATGGAGCGAGCACACGGAGATCCGGCGCAACGGCTCCACCGCCGCGTACGAAGAACGGGACGGGTACGCCGTCCTGCTCGGCCCTTTTCATGATGGGGACGAAGTGACCGTTACCCTGTCCATGACGCCACGCCGGATATACCCTTCCGTACGCATCGGCGCGGACAGCGACAGGGTCGCTTTCACCCGCGGGCCGCTGGTTTACTGCGCCGAGTGTGTGGATAACGGCGGCCATGTGTTAAACTTGCAGATAGAACCCGAAAGCGAGATTCGCGTCGTACCGGCCGAAATGCTGGGCGGGGTTGCAACCCTGCGTGTTCAAGGGCGGCGGCTTTCGGATGATGGCGAGCTGTACGCCTACACGCGCCCGCAAGCCGAACCCTGTGAAATCACGCTGATTCCCTACTATGCGTGGAGCAACCGGGGGCTGACCGAAATGCGCGTATGGCTGCCCGAAGCCTGACGCGCAGCCTTGCACGAACCACCCGATTGGCAAAGCGACCCGCGAATTGCGGGTCGCTTTTTGATTGACTCCAGCGGTAGAGTTTCGTCTCTCCGCCTTGGGGGTTGCAAATCTTACCATTTTTGATATACTAACGGTAAGCCCGATTTGCTTCTCATACGCCCATGTATTCAACTGCATGCCCGCCCCGCCGCCAGATTCCTCCGGCTTTCGCCAACTTGTGTTCCCTTTTCCCTGATCCCATCGGAGGTGCCTATGCAAAGCATTTTTCAGCGGCTGTTGGCGATGCTCCTGTGCGTCTGCTTTGTTTTCGGCGTTTTTCCGGCTTTCGCCGCCGCCACGCCCACGCCGGAGCCGGAACCTACGGAGGCTGTGCCATATTATCGTGTTGGGTCGGAGATGATCTACATCACCGCGACTGGCAAACGCTACCATTGTATTGATGATTGCGGCAACACCCAGATCGCTTTCCTCGTATCCTTAGAGGAAGCCTGCCGGTTGGGCTATACGCCCTGCGGCCGGTGCCACCCGACGCCTGCCGTACCTGCCGATGCAAACTTCACCCTTCCCGAAGGCGCGGTAATCGTGTATCTCTCCGTCGGTGATGAATGTTACCACCGCACGGCGCATTGCGGCAGCATGGAAAACGCCGTCGCCGTAACGCTGGAAGAAGCGGTTTACCTGAAAAAGCGACCCTGTGAAAAGTGCGATCCACCGCAATAAGGTGTAATAATAAATAGGAACCGAATCGCGGCGAGAGAAGGAGGCAATCCTTCGCTGCGATTCGGTTTTCGGTTCGTCGTGGCACAGCCAAAGGATCAGGCACCGCGGAAAAGTATGTGTTGCCCTGTATCGGGGTTCCCTTTCAGCCGCCCAGCAGCATCCTGTCGTTGGAAAGCTGCTTTCCCTGCCGGCCGGAATAACGTTTCAGCAAATCCTCCACCTGCATGTGGGCGCGCTCTTCCCCCGCGATATCCAGAATAATTTCACCCTGCTCCATCATGATCGTCCGGTTCCCCAGCGTCAGCGCGTTTTGCATGTTGTGGGTAATCATCATGGTGGGCACACGTTGCTCTTTGACAATCGCAACCGTGATCGCCAGCACTTTCTCCGCCGTGGCGGGGTCCAGCGCTGCGGTATGCTCGTCCAGTAAAAGCAGCCGGGGGTTGGCGACCGTCGCCATTAAAAGCGTCATGGCCTGCCGCTGTCCGCCGGACAGCAGGCCGACCTTCATTTTCATGCGTTCTTCCAGCCCCATGCCAAACGCCGCCAGCCGGTCGCGCAGAGCGTCCACATCTCGCTTGCGCAGGGCGCGGGCGAGGGGGAAGCGGTGGCCGTGGGTGGAAGCCAGCGCAAGGTTTTCCGCGATGGTCATATCCGGCGCGGTGCCTTTCATGGGGTCCTGAAACAGCACGCCGATCCTGCGGGCGCGCCGATGTTCGGGCTGGTAGGTGATATCCTCCCCATCCAGCACCACATGCCCCGTATCCGGCCAGAACGCCCCGGCGATCGCGCCGAACAGCGTGCTTTTCCCCGCGC
>JAJFVI010000096.1 GCA_021371895.1 Eubacteriales bacterium
CTTCGTTTCGGCCAGCAACCGGTTCATATCGTCGCCTTCCACAAGCTCAGCGTCCTCCGCGTTGCAGCCCGGCAGCAGCGCAAGCGCCTGCGCGGCGAGGGCGAGCGCCCCAGCCTCGTCGGCGGCCACCAGCGAGCAGGCACCCTGCGCGGCCATCATCTCCGCGCCGCCGACGGCTTCGATTTTAACGTCTATGCCATTCATTGCGGCCAGCACCTGCGGGCCGAAAACCATCATGGAGCCGACATCCCTGGCCATAATGCTCACGTCCGCCAGCTGCGCGATCAACGCTGCGCCGCCGATGCAGGGGCCCAGCACCACCGCGACCATCGGGCACACACCGCTTAAACGCGCCATGTTGCGATAAATTTCGGCATAGGCGTTCATCGCGTCCGCACCTTCGTCCAGCCGCACACCGGCACTGTCGCACAGCGCAAGCACGGGCGCCCCCGTCTTTAGCGCCATGTCCAGCATTTTATTGATTTTTTGTGCCTGTAGTTTCCCCATCGCGCCGCCGTGAACCGTAAAGTCCTGCGCGAAGAGATATACCGGCCGATCCTGAATCGTAGCGTATCCGGTCACCACGCCCGGCGCGCCGCCGTTCTCGCTTACCAGCGCAAACAGCTCCACAAAACTGCTGGCATCCACGAGCTTGGCAATCCGTTCGCGGGCGGTCAGCTTGCCGGCGTCACGCTGTGCCTTAAGGCGTTTTTCGTCGCCTGCATTCAGCGTGTCGCGAAGTGCCTGCACCTTCGTAAGGTCTTGAGAGTTCTGCATTTCCGTTCTCCTTCCATTGGGTGAAATAGTGCAATCTGGGAGGCCTTGAAAAAATCTCAATTCTTTCCCGTTTCGTACTGTTCTACCGTTGCCTCCTTTTTTCCTGCCTGCGTGTTAGGAATTTGATAATTTTCATGGTATTTTCATTGTTTTTCTCCGCATCTGCCGTTCATCCGCAAAAAAAGCGCAAAGCCGAAGCCATGCGCCATTGCATCATCTATGGGGGCGGGACCCGCGCGGACGTACCTGCGCGGGTCAGGGGTGCAGCGTAATGACCAATATAGGGTACGACCCGGCAGGCACGTAACCCAGCTGCTCCGCCAGGGCGGCGGAGGCGAGGTTGGCCGCATCCCACGCGGGGAAAAGGCCCCGCTGCAGGCAGGTAAGGATCAGCGCCGCGCCGCAGGCTCTGGCCAGCCCACGCCTGCGCCGATCCGGCCGCGTGTCGATCTCCACCTCAATACCAGCGGAAAACACCGCGTAGGAAGCCGCACCCGCTACGAGCTCCGCATCTTCCAACGCCATTACGCCCAACCCACGGGCTAAAAAATCAGCCTCATCCCGAAACTGGTTTACCAAGTCCCGGGACCATTCCGCGTCCAGCGCCCGGCGGTACAGCGCGCTGTTCACGGGGGCCAGCCGTACGCCCGGCGGCAGCATTTCGGTAAAAGCACGCAGCTTGGACGGGTCGAAATGGTGAACGTCCTTGCAAAAGGCATAACGCTCCCCCAGCATGGCACGATTACCCCAGGCAGCTTCCGCCACCGCGAGCCAGTCCGCATCCCGGGCCGAAAGCAGCAGCGCGTTTCTCCCAAATCCATCCGGTATGTGCGCGGCCAGGGCAGCCGCTTCGGCGCAGGAGGCATCCCCTGCCAGGAACGCAAAATCCCCATTGACAATCTGCGCGGCAGTGTACCCGACGTTGGCGTAAGCCTCGCCCGTACAGCCTTCCAGCATGGAACGGATGAGCGTATCGGGCCACCCTGCGAACAAGTGGGCGATCTGGGCCGGTTCCGCCACCCGTGTGATCAGCATGCTACCGCCTCCAGTTCTCCAGCTCTTTACGGATGTACTCCAGATCCAGCAGCTTTTCCATCACCTGCTCCACGGCAAGCAGCTGCGTATTGCTGCTGTTGAACTCTCCGTGCAACCTGTGTCCCGTTTCGCCCTTGATGACATACTGATCGTAATTCAAATCGCGGCTGTCGGAGGGCACGCGATAATAATCTCCCATATCCATGGCCTGCATGCATTCTTCGTCGGTCAGCAGCGTCTCGTACTTCTTCTCCCCGTGGCGCACGCCGATGATTTGGATGGGCGCATCCGAATGGAAAACCCGTTTTACCGCCTCCGCCAGCACGCCGATGCTGCACGCGGACGCTTTTTTCACCCAGATATCGCCGGTTTGCGCGTGTTCAAAGGCAAACAGCACCAGTTCAACCGCTTCCTCCAGGCTCATAATGAAGCGCGTCATGGTCGGGTCGGTGACGGTGAGGGGTTCGCCGGCTCTGATTTGATCAATGAACAGCGGGATGACCGAACCGCGCGAGCACATCACATTACCGTAGCGCGTGCCGCAGATAAGCGTTTTGTCCGGCGATACCGTACGGGATTTGGCGACGAACACCTTTTCCATCATCGCCTTGGAAGTGCCCATGGCATTGACGGGGTAAGCGGCCTTGTCGGTGGAAAGGCAGACCACCTTGCGCACGCCCGATTCGATGCAGGCGGAAAGCACGTTGTCGGTGCCCAGCACGTTGGTCTTAACCGCCTCGATGGGGAAAAACTCGCAGGACGGCACCTGCTTGAGCGCCGCGGCATGGAAGAGATAATCCACGTCGTACATCGCGCCCAGCACGGAATCTTTATCGCGTACGTCCCCGATGTAATATTTGATTTTATCGTTACGGTAGTGATGCCGCATATCGTCCTGCTTCTTTTCGTCGCGGCTGAAAATCCGAATCTCTTTGATGTCCGTCCGTAAAAAGAGATTCAGCACCGCTTCCCCGAAGGAACCGGTGCCGCCGGTGATCATCAGCGTTTTTCCCTCGAACACGTTACGCGCCCTCCTCGTTGCTTTTAAATACGTAGCCGGTCAAGCGATGCAGCACCTCGCGGTACGCATCCTCCACATCGCCCATATCGTGGCGGAATCGGTCGATATCCAGCGGCTCGTGTGTGCTCGCGTCCCAAAAGCGGCAAGTATCGGGGCTGATCTCGTCGGCGAGGAGCACCTCCCCGTGAAAACGGCCGTATTCCAGCTTGCAATCGATCAGCTCGATGTTGATATCCGCGAGCACTCCGGTGAGGATTTCGTTAACGCGTAAGGAAATCTGCTCCATGCGGCATATTTCGTCGGCCGTGGCCAGATCCATGGCTGTGATATGCGTCTGGTTCACCAGCGGATCGTCCAGCTCCGTATCCTTCAGGCAATACTCGATCACCGTGTTTTTCAGCCGCGTGCCCTCGGGGTAGCCGGTGCGCCGGGCCAGGCTGCCGGCGACGATGTTGCGCACCTTCACCACCACGGGGAAGATCGCAACCCGCTTCACCAGCGAGCTCCGGTCGTCGATGCGCCGGATGAAATGGTTGGGCACACCCTGTTGCTGGAGCAGCGTAAACAGATACTCGCAAATGCGGTTGTTGATCTCACCCTTGCCGATGATGCGTCCGCGTTTCAACCCGTGAAAGGCCATCGCCTCGTCTTTGTAATATACCACGGCTTCATCCGGGTTTTCCGTGGCATAGACGCGTTTGCCCTTGCCCTCGATGATCGTTTGCCCGATATTCGTCATGCTCATCCTCCCGCAAGCCCGGCTTGCGTCCGAAAGCTCTCCGGCTCTCCGCTTTCTTTCCGTCATACCATAGTATTGTAGCACTTTCCGGCAGGCGTCGCAAGCATGCGAGGGCTTCCCGGCAGCTTTTGACGATACAGGAAAACGGCACTGCGCTGGGCGGTGCGGGCCGGGGGCGAATGTCGTCCCCCAGGCGCACCGCACACCGTGCGTGCCGTTTTCGATCTCAGGCGTTTACACAGATATGGCTGTCGGGGCCCCGTGCAGAACGCCGCGTTATTCGGTTAGGCTTTGTCGGTCTCGGCCGGTTCTTCCGCTTCGGTAGCCGGTTCTTCCGCCTTGGCAACAGGCTCTTCCGTTTCGATAGCCGGTTCTTCCGCTTCGGCAACAGGCCCTTTCGCCTCGGTGGCCGGTTGCACGGGCGCTTCTTGCTGTTGGGCCTCCGCTTCCAGCTGCTGGCCAACGGCTTGGATGTCCACCGCTACGGCTTCCTCAGCGTTGGAGGCTGCGCCTTCCGCTTCCGCGGAGCCTTCGCGGCGTTCCTGTTCCAGCAGTGCGCGGATGCTCAGACTGATGCGCTTGGCTTCGGGATCGACGCTCAGCACCTTCACGTTTACGATGTCGCCCACGTTTACCGCGTCTTCCACTTTGTTGATGCGGGTCAACGCGCACTGGCTGATGTGTACCAATCCGTCCACGCCCGGTTCCAACTCCACGAA
>JAJFVI010000101.1 GCA_021371895.1 Eubacteriales bacterium
AATGATTACAATGAGTACCGTCCGCATAGCGCACTAACATACCTGCCGCCAGCCGAATTTGCTAGAAATCATGCGGCTTATGGGCACTATTGACTCTGATTTTTCTCATTGAAACTGGACCACTTTTCGGGGGACACCCAATGCGTTTATTGACTAACTCTCAATTTGGTACAACGCTCGGGGGCAGGGTCACCTCCTGCAAAGCTGAACGGGGGCGGTTATAATAAATACAGGCGAGCATCCTGCTCTGCCAGGTGTCCTCAGGCAATTCACGGGCGCATCGCGCCCACCAGCGTACCGGTGGCGTCCGCCCCATATTCCCAGGCGAACAGTCCAAGTAAGCCGTTTTGCCGCACGTAGGCAGCTTTTTGCGCAATGGAGTGCTCGTCGTCGTAGCTGATGAAGGCTTTGCCGTCAAAATAGTATGGAGCCTGCGCAACGTCGTCGTAAAAAACGGCGGCAGGCTTCTTTTTGATCAGCTTCAAAATCGCGGTATAGGGAAGTGTATCCTTGTATATAGCGTGCTGGTACAGCGGTTGCGCCATTTGGGTCGTCCAGCGTTGGCCGTAGAACGCCGCGCCCAGCATCAACTTATCCGCAGGGATGCCGGCAGCGATATAGGCGCGCACACAGGCGTTGGCAGAAAGCGCGCCAACATGCGACTTATACAGGGCGCTGTGGTGAGAAGCGGTATCCTCCTCATGCATATCGTAAGTCATCAGGTTGACCTGATCCACAATCGAACCGATTTTTACACATTCCAGACTGGGAATCCGTTCCGGCGAACCGCTGATGGCGATGCACAACCTGCGGGGCACGCCATCCAGCGCGGTCTGCGCATCCAACGCCTCCCGCACGGCCTGCAGCAGCAGGGTGTAATTCTCCCGATCCTCAGGGCTGCTTGCAATGCCCGCGGTGGACGAACCCGGATACTCCCAGTCGATATCTACACCTTGGAAACCGTATGTTTGCATGGTGGTGAGCACCTCGCCTGCGAAAGCTTCGCGCCCCTCGCTGGTAGCTGCCGCCTGAGAAAAACCGTCCGCGCCCCAGCCGCCCACGGAAAAAATGGGCGTAAGGCTCGGGTGCTTTTGGACATACTCCTGAAACTTTTCGACGCGTTTCCAGTGCGCTACGGATACGTGCCCGTGAACAAACAGGGCAAACGAATAAAACATCTGGTCGATGTTCTGGGCATCCTCGTCGCGGTAGGTAATTTTGCTGCCGTCATACACATATACGGCGGTCAGCGCGCCGCCCGCGGCGCACGCCGGTGGCATGGTTACGGGGCCTGCGCACATGACAAAAAGCAACGCCATCATCAGCGCCGTATACCGACCGGCCCGCTTGTTTCGCAGCCGCAACGGCACTCCCCCTTTTACGTTTTTTTGCCGTTTACAAACTGCTCGCGCTTCATGGAGCCCCAGGTTCCCTTACCTTTTTTATACTTCAAACACCCGATAAACCGGATGATCGTGTTAAACTGCCGAAAACCGAAGTTATCCAGCAGCGCATAACCTGCGAGGATGAGGATTTGCTTTGTTTTTGGGAAGCGGCGCATGGCGTTGCTTTCTTCCATAATCGCGCCCAGAGAGAGAATAAGCCCCACCATGACCACGAGCAGGAAGAAGAACAGCGCAAACTTCCAGCTGATGATCCCCAGCCACCAGGAAAGCGGTATGATAAAATAGCCCGTGGTTTCAAATATGGGACCGATAAACTCAAATATCCAGTAGTAGGGAAGCATCAACAGGCCTACCTTGCCGTATTTGGGGTTAAAAGCCATATCCTTGTGGCGCAGCAGCACGTTGATCAACCCGATCTGCCAGCGTTTGCGCTGCTTGTAGAGGTCTTTGAGGTTTTCGGGCGGCTGCGTCCAACAGATGGGGTCGGGCAGAAACTCGATCTTATACGGCTTCCCGGCGATACGCAGGCCGCGGTGCAGCTTGACCACCAGCTCCATATCCTCGCCGATGCAATGCGTGGTGTACCCACCCACGGCGATCACGGCTTCCTTACGGAATGCGCCGAACGCTCCGGAGATAATCAACAACATCCCCATCGATGCCGCTCCGATGCGGCCGGTGAAGAACGAGCGCAGGTATTCCACCGTTTGCAGCCTGCCCAGCGCCGTTTTAGGCAGGCGAATTTCCTGTATCTCGCCGTCCCGGATCACGCAACCGTTGGCGATGCGCACAACGCCGCCCACCGCTACCACCGAGCTATCCTGCAAAAACGGGGTCATAATGCGCACGAGCGCTTCTTTTTCCAGCACAGAATCAGCATCCATCGACACGACAACCGGGTATTTGGAAAAGTTGATCCCGGCGTTGAGTGCGTCCGCCTTACCGCCGTTTTCCTTGTCCACCACGATCAGGTTGAAGTGCTCTGGCGTACGGTACACAGCACGGACAGGCTTGGAATCCACCTGTTTCATAAAAGGCTGATCCACGGCGATCATGCGAAACGAACTCACCAGCAGGGACAAGGTTTCATCCTTGGAGCCATCGTTGATCACGACGATTTCGTATTCCGGGTAGTTGAGCTTAAGCAGGTTTTTCACCGTTTCCACTACCGTGACTTCCTCGTTGTAGGCGGGCACGATGAGCGATACAGGGATCATGTTGGCGGAATCGATATAGCGGCGGTAATCCGAGAAGCGCAGGTATTCCACATAGGAACCGAGCGCCAGGCCAGAAAACAGCAGCTGTAAAAAGTACATGGCGGTAATGCCGATCATGTAAATCAGCGCGAGGGCATTCACCACCATCAATATATAA
>JAJFVI010000104.1 GCA_021371895.1 Eubacteriales bacterium
TGCCTCGGCATCCATGGTGCTGGCCATGACCGTCATACCTAACCGAATATCCGTGTTGGGGGTAAAGTCGATATACGCCTGGTACGTCACATCCGATGTGGTGGAGGATTCCGCAACGTGCGAGATCATCGATACGGTGCCAACGCACACATTATCCGTCGCATCGTCGTAATTGAACTCCAGCTGGATCTGGTCTCCCTCATGAATGTCGGCCAGGTCGTATTCGTCAATATCGATGACGACCTGCATCTCATTGCTGGGGTACACGGTTAGGAGCGTATCTCCCTTATTGATGGTGCTACCCGCCGAAAGGTTGACAGTGGCGATGATGCCATCCACGTCGGAGACGATCTGGTTGCTGGTGGCATACAGTCCGTCCAGCGATCCGGTGACCGTTTCAAACAGCAGCTGGCCGCGCGTGACGGCATCACCGTCCGCCACATGCATATAGAGGATGCTGCCGCTGCCGCCCACGGCCACCTCGGGCGTGCGCGACACGGTACCCCGGCCGATGCGGCTCTCGGCACTGTAATCCGCGTTGCGGAAGATGGATACCGTCTCTTCCATCAGCAACTCGCCGGAGGTTGTTTCCACCGTGTAGCTGGTACCGTCCGTGGCGGTGATGATGCCCTGGGCGGTATTGCCGTTGCTGGTATAATAGCTTTTCAGGTACACGATCTCGCCGATGTTGACGTACTTGTTATCGCTGCTTGAGTACGCCTTCTGTATGTCGGCGGTGATGGTGTATTTGTTGTCGGGAGCGACATAGAGCACTGCGCCGATACGGCTTACCACGTCGTCCACCGAATCGCCCGGTTGGCCGAACACGCCGGTAATCACGCCGTCGGTAGAGGCGTAGACCTTGGTTGTCGCCACCTCGGCGATCATGTCCCCTACGCTGATCTTATCCCCCGCACGCAACCGGAAGGTGCTCACGGTGCCGCCGAAGGGCGCCGTTACACTGACGGCTTCGCTGGATACCACCGTACCGTCGAAGGTCGTTTCCGCGAGGGCCGGGGTTACGAACGTCGCGCAAAGCGCCAGGCTGAGCACCACAAGCAAGATGTTCTTTTTCATCGTTCTTCCTCCTTCGATTTACAGGCGTCGTAACGCGTCGATGGGGTCCAGGTTACTGGCTTTACGCGCGGGCGACCACCCAAACAGGATGCCGACCGCCGCGGAGAAGCCCACGCCAAGCGCAATGGCGCTGTAAGAAATCGTAAAGGTCGTGCCCATTACCTGACACAGGATAGCCGACAGGGCGATACCCAGAATCACACCCATGATGCCGCCGATCATCGACAGCAGGAACGCCTCGATGAGGAATTGGATCTGGATCTGGCCCGGTTCCGCGCCGATGGCTTTCTTTAGGCCGATCTCCACCGTGCGCTCGGTAACGCTGGTCAGCATCATGTTCATAATGCCGATGCCGCCGACAATCAGGGAGATGGAGGCAATGCCGCCCAGCAGCGCGCTCATCATGGATAGCATACTGTCCATCGTGTCCTGGATGCTGTCCATGGTAGTGATGGTATAGGTGTCTTCCTCGTAGCTGAAAAGCGAATCAAGGTAATTACCCAGCGTGGTCTGCACGTCGTCAGAGGCGCTCGTGTCGTCGATGTAGACAGTCATGGAGGTTACCAGCGATTCACTGTTCATTTTCAGCACCGTGGTAAAGGGGGCGTAAATATCGCTGGTGCCGGAAACCATTTCCGAAATGGATTCGCTCTCGGAATCCGACAGCACACCCACCACGGTAAAGCTTAAGTTGTTCAGGTACAGCGTCTGCCCGAGAGGATCCACCCCATAGAAAAACTCGTCCACCATATCCGAGTCGATCAGGCACACGCGCGACATATCCGCAAGGTCGATCGCATTGATGGCACGTCCCCGCGCCACCGCATCGGTAGTGGTGAAGTAGTAATCGTTTTTGCCGGAAAGCGAAATATCGCTCTCATAGTTGCTGCCGCGCGCCACGCTGATTGTAGCCGATACGCTGGGCGTGACACCGGTAATGTGATCCAGCTTCGTGATCTCGTCCAGATTGTCGGTAGTCAGGCCCGCCTGCACATCGTTGCCGGTCACCGCAACGGTCATCGTACCCGCGCCCATGGAGGTGAACGAATCCGATATGGACGTGGAGACGCCCGATACCGTAGTAATCAGCGCGATGACCGCCGTAACGCCGATCATGATGCCCAGAATCGTCAGGAAGGACCGCAGGCGGTTCTGCGTAATGTTTCCGATAGACATCGACACGCTTTCGGTGAACATGTAAAATCCGCCGAACAGCCGATGGAAAAACTTTTTCACGTAAAATCCGCCTCCTTGACTTCCGTCAACTCCCCATCGATGATATTGACGATGCGCCTGGCATGCCGGGCCACCTTATGGTCGTGCGTAATCATGATGATGGTATGCCCGTCGTTGTTGAGTTCCTGAAACAGATCCATAATCTGCTGACCCGTCGTCTGGTCCAACGCGCCGGTCGGCTCGTCCGCCAGAAGCAGGGTCGGGTGGGTCACCAGCGCACGGGCGATAGCCACGCGCTGCAGTTGGCCGCCGGAGAGCATGTTGGGCCGATGATGGATACGCTCCTTAAGGCCGACCTTCACAAGCATCTCCTCGGCAAGACGTGCGCGTTCCCGGGGGCGCACGCCCGCGTAAATCAGCGGGAGCTCGACGTTTTTCATCGCGTCCAACTTGGGCAGCACCTGCGAGTTCTGGAAAATAAACCCGATTTCACGGCTGCGAATCTGCGCCAGTTCCTTTTCGTCCAGATCATCAATCAGGCTCCCGTGAAGGATATACTCCCCGTAGGTGGCTCTATCCAGGCAGCCGATAATGTTCATCAGCGTGGATTTGCCGCTGCCCGAAGGGCCTAGCACCGAAAGGTACTCGCCTTCCAGTATCTCCAGGCTGATCCCCTTTAGGATAGTGGTCTCGTCGTCTCCCAGCGGATAAGTTTTCACGATATCACGCATTCGGAAGAAGGTTTCCGTGTTTTCACTCATCGTCCATCTCTCCCTGGCGTTAGTTGCCGCGGCTGAAGTTGCCTCCGCCGTTGGCGAAATCAGGCATGGTTCCGCCGTTGAAACTGGGCATGCCCGTCGTGGTGGTGGTGGTAGTCGTTTGTGTCGTCCCGCCCGTAAGGGAGGAGAACAGGCTGGCCAGGCCACTGGCGGTTGATGCGGCGCTTTCCACCACGACATATACGGTGTCGCCTTCGTTGAGACCGCTTTTGATTTCCACGTAGTTATCGTTGTCCACACCCAGTTCAACAGTCACCTGCTCCATTTCGCCCGCGTCGTTCTTCGTTAAGACGTAGGCGTTGTTGCCCATGCCGAAGCTCAGGGCGTCGCGGTTCAAGATGACTACGTTGTCGGCTTCATCCTGGGGTATGGTCACCGTCACCTGCATGCCGGGCAGTACGTTTTCCGTGCCGGCAAACTCCGCCGTAACGGTGTAGTAGGCCGTGGAGTTGCCGCCGGAGGAAATGCGGTTGATGTGTGTTATGGTGCTGTCAAACGTCGTATCCAGCGCCGTAACCGTTACGGTGCAGGCTTCTCCTACGCTCAGATCGGTAACAGAGTACTCGTCCACGCGCATGGAAACCTTCAGGTTGGTAAAATCCACAATCTGGATCAGGCTTGTGTTGGCGCTGATCTCGTCGCCTTCCGCCACGGTGATTTCGTTGACTTCACCGTCGAAATCCGCTTTGAACAACTCACCGTCGGAAAGGCGCATCAGCTTTTGCCCGGTGACAACCGCCTCGCCCTCTGTAACATAGATCTTGCGCACCGTCGCCGCCGCCTCGGACGTCATGGTTTCGTTGTTCACGACGCTGATGGAGCCGCTGAAGCTCATGGAATTGGATATGGTGCCCCGCGCGGCGGTGTAACTATCGTACGTGGTCATGGCGCTCGCGCTGAGATCGGGCAACACGAACAGGTAAAACGCGCCTGTCAGCAATGCCAGGAAAACCACCCAGGCGATCAGTTTTTTCACCCATTTGGCGCGTCTTTTCCGTTTCAGCTTCTTGTTCTTTTCCGTAACAGTCATTTCCGCCTCACCTCATCCTTATCGGCCTTCGGAGGCGGTGCTTTGATCGCTGCTTACCTGGCCGAAAGGCTGGTTAAGCATGTCGATGGTTCCGCTGTAAAGGTCGTAGTAATAGAAATCGCTGTTTGGATCGTTCGACAGCGTGTAGGTCTCGCCGTCCACCGTCACCTGCACCTTAACGCCGGTTTCATCCATGCGAATGGTGTAGACGAACGATTTGCTGGCGATGCCGGCGGCGCGGTACATGTTGTAGCGCAACCCGGCGGTAAACCCGGCCGTGGAGAGGGCCGTCGCCTGGTCGCCCACGGAGAACACCACGTAATCAATACCGCTGGCGGCCAGTTTCTTGTATACGGAGCCGTCAAACGTCCAACAGTAGGCGTTCTCCCCGTCCACTTGGGTTGCATCCAAAGCGCTCAGTACCAGCGTATCCGCGGTTTCGCTCTCTGTGTCGGTAACTGCTGTTGCCGCGTTGCTCCAATCCGCGAAGCTTGCGCTGAAGGCAGGTTGTTCCTCCTCACTGCCAGGGCCGTTTGAACTGCCGTCCAACTGCAGCGTCAGGTTTAATGACTGATCTCCGATCACCAGCGTTTGCATGGCGCCCGTACCTACCACCAGATCAACACCGTTATAGGGAGTAACGCTGGTGTAGGTGGAAGAGGAGTAATATACCGTGCGGGTGGTGGTTGTTCCGCTGCTTCGCCCGCTGGACGAGCCACCGCTGCCGGCGCTTATGCCACCGGAACTGCTGCCCGCGGAAATGGTGATGTCCTCGCCCCAGACGGCGATGTTGCCCGCCGCGTCCTTCACGGCGAGCGTACCCGCCAGGATGGTGCCTGCGCCGCTGTAACGCACGGAATAGCTATATACGTTCTGCCCCCGGTAGACCAACCGGGCTGCCCAGGTCAGGGAAGAAGTATTGGCGTCGAAAGTGATGTTGTTAACCGATGCGTCGCTGCTAAAGCCGCTGATATCGTCGCCCGCGAAGAAGACGAGGGTGTTGTCCGTGGCGGCTTTACACAGGAGCACGGGCGCTTCGTCGTCGTAGTAAACGTAGTACAGGGACGAAATGGCGAAGTTGGCGGCGTCGTCCGCGTCGTTTACGCGAAATACCATGGCGTAGGGCGTTTGGTTGGAGGCAAGCCCCAGATCTCCCAGCGTAAACCCGTCGCTTAACCCCTGATATGGGTAGGTAGCGCCGCCGTCGATAGAAACGTCGTAGGTATAGGCGTTATCGGCGATCGTATCCGTAAGGGAGAAGGTGACGGCATCCCCGACGCTGAACCACACCTTGTCGCCGGCAGGATCCGTGGCGGGCGTACGGCCTCCGATGGAAACTGCGTTCACGGTGATCGTTGCAACCGCGGCAGGCAAGCTTGCGTTTAGCAGTGAGCCCACCCACACGTAGGTCGTGCCCTCAGCGAGCGCCGCACCCGGTAAAACCGCGCTGCCCGTAAGCAGACACAGTGCCAATGCCCAGGCAAGGGCTTGTAAGCTTTTTTTCATGGCGTTGTTCACTCCCCGTCCGGATCGTTCGTCGAGATGATGACGCAGTGGCCGGAACCGAAAGCGTCCTCATCCGGCTTTAAGGTAACGGCGTTCAGCATGGAGGCGTCGCCGAGGGTTATGACGTCGGATGTGAGCAGGTAAATGGTGGCACCGGCCTCGGCTTGTTGAAGGAGCGAAGAAAGCGTTCCATACACCTTTTCGCCGTTGAGCATCATCCAAGCTTCACTATCGACGGCTGTCTGCGAAAAATCCAGCAGCACGTGATAGATTTTGGAGGTGTCCATCAGGTTCCCACTACCGTCGAGAAGGTAGAATACGAAGGTGGCTTCGCCGGATGCGGTAACAGTATATGTGTCTCCCGCCAACAGCGTAATCTCGCCGCCATTTACGGCAACGGCGTAGCTGTA
>JAJFVI010000107.1 GCA_021371895.1 Eubacteriales bacterium
CATGCGCGTCATGGACGACCTGAACATCACGATAAAGGCATACGTAAACTATGCCCACAAACGTAAGTATCTTTCCCATCAGCAGCACAAGGTATGGAATGAAAAGCTAAGCGAAATCGGAAGCATCATCGGAGGGCTAATAAAGGCACTTCCGCCCAACAGGCGGTAGCACTGGGAACAGACTGATCATTGCAGCGCGGCTTCCCCCGGCGCGGTGGCAACTACAACAACACGAGCAACGCCGGTCTGGGCAACGTGAACGCGAACAACGCTCGGTCCAACGCGAACGTCAACTACGGCGCGCGCCCCGCTTCGCCTTCCGCCACCCGCACGACGGGCGTACGACACGCCACCAGGAACCGGCGGTTACGACTACCGGAATAGTGCGTTGAAGGCAAAGGAGCCTGTTTCCATTGGCCGTAGACAAGCGACCATAAATATAAATCGCCGCGAAAACGGCTTATCGTCGCGATGATGAAAGGCCGACGCAGCAATGCGACGCGCGGCGTGAGGAACAAACATGAAAAAAGCTACCGAACTGATGCGACGGATTACCGAATATGAAAACCTGATTGAGGCAGAAGCTCGCAGCGCAGAGGGAAAACGCGGGGATGCGGCCATTTTGCGGTATGAGGATAACCTTTACGAGAATCTGCAAGCGATTGCGACGGAGTTCCTTAGCGGAACCTACGAAAGCAAACTGTTCCATGAAAAATACGTCCATATTCCGCAAACCAGGCTCATTCAAATTTCCCCATTCAAAGACCGGGTAGCACAGCAGGCAATCTACGGCGTGCTCGCCCCAATATTGGAAAAACAGTACATCTACGACAGCTACGCCTGCAGGACGGGCAAAGGCGCATTGAAAGCTGCAAACAGGGTTCAATATTGGCTTCGGGAGATACACCGAAAGCAAAATGGAGCCCATTATGTAGCGGGAAAGATAGATGCAGCAAAATTCTTCTACCGAATGGATCACCAAGTCATACTGAACGTTTTGGGAAAGTATGTTGATGACGATCTTTTCATGAAGATCGTGAGCAACATTATCAACTGCCGGCATACGGCGTTCGGACTTCCGGACGGACGCACCTGCACGGATACACCACGCGAAGAAAGGCTTTTCGACGCGGGCGTACCCATTGGCTCGCTGATGTCACAAACGATGGCCAACATGGTTATGAACGAGCTGGACCAATATGCGAAACATTGCCTGAGAATCCATTATTACATCCGCTACATGGACGACATCATCATCCTTGCGCCGGATATACAAACGCTTCAACGCTGGATGGACGCTATCCAGCGTTTTATGTTGGAAAAGTTGAAGTTGAAATGCAACAGTAAAACAGCCGTGATCCCGCTTTCCCACGGCATACCATTTGTGGGTAAACGGATCTGGGCAACGCACATGCTGCTGCGAAAAAGCACGGTTAAGCACCTTAAACGCACGCTAAAGCATATCGCATGGGAATACGCCCAAGGGCTTACCACCTATGATGAGGTTATGCAGCGCATGGCGAGCTACAAAGGGCTGCTGGAGCAAGCAGATACCTATGCAGTACGCAAATGGATTGAGGAGAATATCGTTTTCCACAACAAAGGCCAAGGAGGCGATGACTTATCAAGTTAGGGCCGATACGCCTTTCCAATCCGCCACAACAGCATTACCAAATCGACAGACAACCGGGGGATCGATGCACCATATGGCTTTACCGGAAAATGAGGGTCGAAGAAGGCCGAGAAGAAACGCCCGGTAAGCTTTATGAAATACTGGCTATACCGGACGCGGAGTGGACACCGGGACTGGAAGAGGACATACGCGCTCGCTTCGACAGCTGGTGCGAGCTGGCGGATACCGATACGGAACATATCCCCAAAAAGGAACAGGAGGAATAAGCATGGCAACCAAAATAACCAACGCGGCGCTGATTGCGGCGGGGAAAGAACTGCTGGCGTACATCCAGAGCAACGTTATCCCATACGTGGCCAATGGCATGACGCTGGAGGGAATGGACTGTCAGGGGATGCTGGAGTACCTGCTTATCCAGGCAGGCGTGCCGAAAAAAGAATGCGGCCTTGCCGGGAGTAACGCCCACTACCGGGCCGCCGCGTGGCGCGGCACCCCGGAAGAACTGAAAAAGATACTCGGCGCGGTTCCGGCAGGCGCGGCCCCGATCATCTGGGAGGAAAGCGGGGAACCTGACAAGTACGCAACGGACGGCCTGGGAAACGCTACCCACGTCGGCCTGTACCTGGGCGGAGACCAGTCCATCGCAGCGAGCGCAAGCAGGGAACACGTCGTACAGAGCAACTTCAAAGGTAAAACGGTGCCCAACGGCGGATGGAACCGCGTGATCCTGCTTCCGTGGGTGGACTACGGCCTTTCCGCCGCGCAAGCGGAAGCGCTGGGGATGAGTGGAACGGGCACGGCCGCGCAGGAGGATTCCGGGGAGGAGCAGACAACGACCGCAACCGAAACGGCGACCGCTTCCGGCCCGGAGGACACCAGCGGTTTTGCACGTATCGATATGGCGCACAAGTGCAAAGGCGGTGCCGTGCGTAGGCTGCAAAACTGGCTAAACACCCTTTACCTGAACAGGGGCACTGTCGATACGCACGAAATGCTTGTTGAGGATGGGGAGTTCGGCCCGCGGACGGACGACGCCGTGCGCGAGTTTCAGGAGAAACAGGGGTTGGAAGTGGACGGCGTGGTTGGGAAAAAGACCTGGGCGGCGCTTGCCAAGGCACGTTTTGAGGAGACGGCGGAGGCGCAAGGATGATGCTGAAGCTGAATATGCAACGATACTCTTCTCAACCGCGCGCCGCTCCTGCCTGATAAGATAAACGACTATCAGGAAGGGAGGGAGAGGCTTGACCACAATACCATGGACGATAGACCAGATCGGATTAGCGATTTTGATTCTGGGCAGCGGGATTCTGTTTCTAGCCGGCGCCATTGTGACCGTAGGGAAAGCTGTGGAAACCGTGCGCGGATGGAGAAAGCCAAAAACCGACCTGGTGAAAAAGGTGGAGGCGCACGAGCAACGCCTTTGCGAAGGAAACCGGCGTTTCGGGCAGCAGGACACGATGATCGGAAGCCTTCAGGAGGGACAGCGGGTGCTGTGCCTTGGAATGCAAGCGCTGCTGGAAAGCGCCGTGTACGGAAACAATGTGGAAGGCATTCGGGCCGCGCACGACGGACTGAATGGCTTTCTGTCGGACGGCGCGTGTGGAAAGAAATGAGGGGCAGCATGGAAGGCCGGAAAGTGGAACCGGGGGAAAAGCCGGGTGAGGCCAAAACAAATCCAAAGGGCGGGAAGAAACGGCCTTACCTGCAATACTCCAAACGCTTTGAGATTGCCGCGCTGGCCATTGGCTGCATCGCCTTCCTGACGTTTGAAATACGCGTAGGGGATAGCCCGGAATACCAGTACAAGGCGCTCATGGCGCTGTTGGAGTACACCTTCGGAATTATCGCCGTGTACAACGGCAATTCCGTAAGTGAAAAGTATTTCGGCAGTAAGTATCACCTGTTTACCAAAACGGACGACGAGGCGTAGGAGATACGCAGGGAGGGAAAACACATGGAATGGTACGGATACGTGATTATCATTGTGATCGTGCTTGCGGTGCTGGTGCTGTGGAAAAAGGGCATCATCACCGTTTCGACCGTGAGCAGGGTGAGCGATGCGATTGAAGGAATCGCCACGCTTGAAACCAGCGAAAGCCTGATGAGCAAGCTGATCCAGTACGCCAACATCGCCTTCCATGCCGCCGAGCAACTGGCGAAAACAAGCGAGATCGCGGCGGAGGAACGCAAGGCGAAAGCCCTTGAACTTGTGAACCAATATGCAGTTACGGATGGAATTGAATTAACGTCCGCCGCGCTTCAGGCAGCGGACAGCATCATCGAAGCGAACTGCGACATCAACGGACATAAAAGCGAAGGGGTGGTTTCGGAGAAGGAGACCGACGCCTTCACGGGAACGGAACAACCGGTAACCGGGCTGGACGATGAATAAATATACACGATTTACGGATACCAACGGCTCCCGGAGGAAACCTCCGGGAGCGTATTTTTTTGACCCTATCAGTTTGCCATAATGGCAGGAGGTGAAAACCCGTGAAGGTGGTACAACCGATACGCAATACCGAAGTGCTGGAACGGTGCTACGACATCGCGCGCGAGCATGACCGAAAGAGCCGAAAGGGTGCTTTAGGCTGGGAACTGCTGCTTGTGGTGGGCCTAAACACATCCCTTCGCGTGAGCGACTTCACGCGCTTTAAGGTGGGTGACCTGCGCGGGAAAGAGTACGCGCAGATCGAGGCCCGGAAAACGGGAAAGGAAGCGCGCATACTGATTAACCCCGCCGCTCGCCGGGAGATGAACCGGATGCTGGCCGGACGACCGGAGGAAGAATACGCCTTCCAAAGCCGGGAGATTGGCCGGGGTACCAAACTGCCAAAGCCCATCACCAGACAGCGCGCCTATCAGATCATCAACAGTATTGCAAGGGAGGCTGGGATAGAGGAACGAATCGGCTGCCACACGCTGCGAAAGACGTTCGGCTACCACTACTACAAGATGACGGGGGACATCGTGAGCCTGCAACGCATCCTGGGGCACTCCAACCGGCGCGACACGCTGGTGTACATCGGCGTGATACAGGACGAGATCGACAAGAGCCTACGAAAGTTCCAGCTGGTGGGGAAGCGCTGAACAGGCGCGAGCGTTCGCGTGTGTAAATACCTGTGCGGCGTCAGTTTGTCATAATCCGATGTTGGTAAACTGGGCGAAAAAACAGGGTCGTTTTTCAGGTGTATATATAGGAAGAAACTTTTCACGGGCGAGTTTGACACTCCGTACCACTATGACAAACTCACGAGAGGGTATTGACGGCGAGAGAACAGTGATGTTATAATCAATCGTCGGCATGGATGGATGCTTCCATGACGGTGGGCCAGCAATTCCGGCCCCGCGAGTTGAAACGAAAAGACGAAGGCGTAGAAGATCAAATCGGGAAACAACCGAGGCGAAGGAAATGCCGGAGGCAAAAAGAGGGACGTAAGTTCCTCTTTTTGTTTGTTGAAAGGATACCGCAGCGTACAAAAAAGGCCCCGCCTTACAGCGGGGCGGATGAACATGAGAAGGATCAGGGAGTGCTGAACTCGTCAAACCCATCGGGCACCATGGAGCCTAATTCGTTGGAATAAGGCACATCGACCAAAAGAAACTTCTCCTGATCGCCTACCATCCAGGTATATCCAATGTGCAACACATATTTAACGGGGATCGGAACTTCATACATCCACAGTTTATCAGCAGACGGCATGGGTGGAAGAATCTCACGCGGTATTGCGCAAAGGCAATGGCCGCCGTCCGCGACGTATGTGTGATAGGGAACCAGTTCGGCAGGCAGAGGGTGCGGGTACGGGATATTGCGCACCATGCCGGCAATGTCCTGTAAACTTCTTCTCATGGGTATCCTCCTTATCAGTTCTTGTTATGGATGTTTGGGACGGAGATGGGAAGGCACGTTTCGGACGGTGCCACATTCGCACCGACACAGCCAGAGCAACTGGCCATGGTAGTGCTCAGGAAGGAGGGACAGAACCGTCCAGCGCCCGAAGCGCTGGCCCGGCGTGATGGTTGCGGGCATGGTATGCCTCCGATGGAAAGTGATGGAATTATTGTACGGGAACGAATGGGATTCGTCAACTGAAAAAGCCCGCCTGCCGTGCGGCAAGCGGGCGGTTGAAAGGATTGGGGGGCGTTACTGGGCGATTCGCGCGGTTATCGTCAGGCGGGTCACTCCGCGTCGCTTTCATTGTCTTCGCGTGCCTCATCGAGGCAATTTTGCACCAGCGTTTGCAGGCGACAAGCGCTGAGGTTGTCGGCCCATAGCATATCTGGGGTATTCTGTTCGTAATGCCAACGTATTGCATTACGGGCATCCTCGACGGTGTACGGCTTGTTATCGGCACCCTCGCTGGTAAGACCGTCAAGCACCCAGTCTACGCGGGCACCATTGTCGAGATCGGGGGTCGCGACGCCGTCCCACTCGTCTGCGTCATCGCCAGCCACGGCATGAAATAGATCGAGGATGGACATGTCATCAGGGACAGCAACACCCGCCAGCCATAGGCGGCGAAAATCGGAACGGGCATCGTCGAGCGTATAGGTCCCGGACCGAGTGATATGAGCGCGTGAAAATTCGATATATTTATTCATGGTGCACCTCCTTCAATTTCATAGTATAGGATTACCATTTTTCTGCAAGAATGTCAATAGAGCCAACGGAAGTTCCTGTCTACCCGCGTACAAAGCCCACGGGCGGGCGGTTGAAAGGATTGGAGGGCGTTACTGGGCGATTCGCGCGGCGAAATCGGAAAGCGAAAGGGGAGTAATCAGCTTTTCAACGACTTGTTGCGCGGAGTAGCGACCGTTGCCGTTTAGCTGACGTTGCCACGCCCCGGCGTTGGGCGACCAGCGGAAACCGTGCGACTTCAGCAGGGAGCGCGTTTCTTCGCCGGGTTTCTCATCGAAGTACAGGCGAATGCGGTTGTCGGCGGCGTCCTCCTCCACACGCAAGCCGTCAAAGATTTTGGATGCGTTGGTGTCGGGGCTTTGGCTGGCCTTGCGCGCTTTTTCCAGCGCGGCGCAGCGTTCCTCCAGACGGCGGATATTCGCGGTGTTGTTGGAAAGGTGATAGGCTGGGAAGGGGATTTGCGCAAAGGAATAGCCCTTTTTTATGGATTCGTCCATCTTTACGGCGGCTTCGTCGGTGATGTCGCCGAAACCTTTGCAGGTTTTGTGTTTGCGGTACCAAGCGTTCATGGCTTTCATGTTTTCCTGCTCCGCCTTCAGATATTCCAGACGGGCGATGAGCTTTTCGAGTGCGGCGGGATCATCGGAGGAGATGGGCGAATCGTCGCCGGTGCGGTAGGCTTCAATCTGGCGGGATACGGGCACAAGCGCGGCGAGTGCCTTTTGCGTGTTATCCAGGAATCGGTTCATTTTGTCGCTCCACTCTTTTCCGGCGTTCATTTCGGCTTCGCAGCGCTTTTGCATCCGCTGGGCCGGGTAGTTGGATGGCCCGGCGACTGATACGGGTACCCAGGAAGCGCGGCGGTGAAGAAGATCGTTATAGGCGGTTTGCACCAGATCGCGCCAATCGGCGGCGCGGCGCTGGGCATAGGAAGCCTGTTCCGGAGCCCATTCGGGGCGAGGCTCGAAGGCGGAAAGTCCACGTGTGTAGACCTGTTCCGCCTCATGGGCGAGCACGTCCCCGGCGTCAAATTGGCTGGCGTCGTTGGCGTGGCGGATTGCGTCGGGATTAAGGGCAAGCGTGGGCGTGGTGTTGGCGTCTGACATTGGGTATACCTCCATTTTCGTTTTGTTTGCGGGCTTTCCGCGACGCCCTGAAAGGATTGCAGGGCGTTTCGGCCACGAGCCGCGCGGCCATCATCAGGCGGAAATACGGGCGGCAAATTCGGCGAGTGATAGGGCAAGCGATACTACGGGGGCAGGGGAAGCGGTGGTTTGTGCTTGCGCGTTGTTGGGGGAGAAGCGACGTTTGAACGCGGATTCGTCCATCACGGGAATGTTCCAGCGTCGGGCTTTTTCCAGCTTGTTTTTACCGGGATTCTTGCCAACGACCAGAAGCGTTGTGCCTGCGGGCATGGTATCATAGGCGTGGCCGCCTGCAATGGCCACGCGGTTCATGGCCGCTTCACGTGTGGCACAATCCAGCGTGCCAGAGAAGGCAACCACCTCGCCGGAGAAACAGCCGGTGGCGTTGGGAGCAGGCATTACCGCCGAAGCCGAAGTGGCCGCAAGCGGGCGACCGCGCTTTTGAGGAGCGGAAGGCGCAGGGGAGGGAACCGGAAGAACCGCCGCGACGGAATAGGTGCGCGGTTTCGCGGCCAAAGGATCCGCGCGCCGTTGGGAATGCGGTTTTTCGCGCTTGCAAACCATGCGTGAAATGCCGGAGAAGAACAGGAGGAAACCTGCGATTAGGACGATTTGGGCGATGACCATAGTACCTCCTTGCCCGCGTACAAAGCCCACGGGCGGGCGCTGGGTGAAAGGATTGCAGGGCGTTTATGCGGCGGCGAAGCAGCGGGCGAAGGCGGAGAGGTCCACGGTGTTGTCGCGGGCGGAAGCCGCGGGGTTTATACCGACTTCCTGCATAGCCTTGCGGTGCTTTTTCCATGCGTCCACGGCGCCCATTTTTCCTTCGACACGAACGGGCAGCAGAAGCGCGTCACCGGTAG
>JAJFVI010000110.1 GCA_021371895.1 Eubacteriales bacterium
ACAAGCTCTCCACCGCAAGCGCATGGGTCAGCGTCCTGACGCCAACGGTGAGCAATTATGCCGTATCGCTAACAAACCAGCTTCTGTCCGGTACATTTGACACACTACACAGTTACGACATGATGATCCGCGTCACCGACTGGTTTAGCGTTGTGGAGCAGTCGGTCAGCATCGGCACCAAGCAGGTGCTCATGGACTTCTACCGCGACGGGAGCGGTATTGCTTTCGGGAAGATGGCCGAAGCCAGCGGACAGGTGGCGTTTGGGTGGCCGCTATCGTTGGATACACCGCTCGCCATCTCCGAAGGTGGCACCGGACAGACCACAGCAGCGGGTATCCGAAATGCGCTTGGACTGGGCAATACCGCAGGTGTGCTGCCGGTTGCAAATGGAGGCACGGGTCAAACGACCCTGTTAAGCCTCCGAAACGCTATGGGGCTGGGGAATACGACGGGTGCCGTTCCGCTCGCCAACGGCGGCACCGGTGCGACGACAGCCGCGGACGCAAGGACCAATCTGGGCGTAACGCTGGCAGCGCTTGGCGCCGCAGCCAGTTCGCACACGCATGCAGCTTCCGATATTGCTTCCGGCGTGCTTTCAGCGGAGAGACTTCCGTACAAGTTTGCCTTCGGTTCTTCCTCGGTTAGCGGATCCAGCGCCGCTTATCTCAATTATTCATCCGCGGGCTTCACCGGCGTACCGAAGATATTTGTGTGCTACGCCACCACCGGCGCCAATTGGAGTGGAGACTATGGCGCACTGAAGGTCTATTCGAAAACCACAGTAGGCTGTTATGCCGTCGTAGGGGGTACATTCACAACCAGCAGGGAAATCGACTGGTTCGCAATCGGCATATAAATATCAAGTCAAACATTCTGATGATAAACCGTTCCCTAGCGGGGAGCGGTTTTTTCATACACATTCTTACTATGGAGGAAAAAAGTATGAGGGATTTTTCGATTGATCTGGTATGGGCCAAGCTGCAGATGGCTTTCGCGGTTATTGGCGGCTGGCTTGGTTATTTCCTGGGAGGCTTGGACGGTATGCTGATCGCACTCATCGTGTTTGTGGCGCTGGATTACGTCACGGGGCTGATGTGCGCCATTGCCGACAAGGAACTGTCCAGTGAAGTTGGATTCAAGGGGATCGCCAAGAAGGTGCTGATCTTCATACTGGTGGGCGTGGCCAACGTTGTGGACGTGCATGTGGTCGGAACCGGCAGCGCGCTTCGTGGCGCGGTGGTTGCATTCTACCTAAGCAACGAAGGACTTTCGGTGCTGGAGAACGCCGCACATCTGGGGCTGCCGGTACCGGCTAAACTCCAGGACATTCTGGCGCAATTACACAATCGTAGTGATAAAGACAACACGACCGGAACGGGCGACGGCGAATAACCGCCGCCCTTTTCTTTAGGGAGGCAGAAACCATGGAAAGAAAAGATACCCCCTTTACGAATGATCATTTCGCGGCCTTCTGTGAAAAGATGGTCGGGCAACCCTACTGGTACGGCTGCTGTCTGTATAAGGCCACCGGCAGCGTGCTATCCCGGAAAACAAACCAGTATCCGTCTTCCTATGCTGCCTCCCGAACAGCCCGCTATAAACAGGACATCGCAAATCAGAAGGTCGTGGCGGACTGTATCGGGGCAGCGAAAGGGTATGCCTGGACCGGCGGTGGAACTGGCGTGCTGGAAGCCGTCGGGACGGATAAGACCTATTCCAGCAAGTACGGCTCCAACGGCTGCCCGGACAAAGGCGCAAACAGCATGTTCACCTATGCGAAAAGTAAGGGAATGGACTGGGGTGCTATCGGTACGTTGCCTGAGATCGTAGGCTTGGCGCTCTTCAAATCCGGGCATGTGGGCTTCTACATCGGCAATGGCTACGCCGTCGAATGGAAAGGCTTCGCCTACGGCTGCGTCAAGACCAAGGTGGCGGGGCGCGGCTGGACGCAATGGTACAAGTTACCGTTCATACAGTATGGAGACGGCATAGTTACGGATTCTGACACCACACCTGTGACCACGGATGGCAGCTCGCAATCCACATCCAGCTTTGGCACAAGAACGCTCCGATATACCAAGGGGCACACGATGCTCCGGGGTGAGGACGTGCTCGCGGTGCAGGCGCGGCTGGTTGAGCTGGGCTTTGAGCCGGGTAAGGCGGATGGTGTGTACGGACCGCTGACGGTTGCTGCTGTAACGGCTTCCCAGGCGGCGAATAGCCTGGAAACGGACGGTGTGGTCGGGCCGATTACACGCGCGGTGCTGGTAAGCGCGGTTTAACATGATCGGGGCAGGTTGCTTTTTCGCGGCCGTCCCTTTTGCACGGACAGGGATATCGCCCTCTGATGGGAGGATTATTTATGACAGATTCACAGAAGGAGCGCATCAACTACATGCGGCTGGATGGCGAAAGCTACGCCACGATCGCCGATTCGCTCGGATTATCGCGCAATACCGTTAAATCCTTTTGTTTACGCAATATCTGTGCTGAAACCAATGAGAAGAAGGCCAATCTTGTCATGACCGGTACTTGTGACCAGTGTGGCAAGGGTTTCGCGTTATGCCCAGGGCATCGGGCACGCCGATTCTGCTCTGACCATTGCCGTATGATTTGGTGGAATGCGCATCGGGATCTGCTCAAAAGCAACGCCAAGGTGGAGCACACCTGTGCTTGCTGTGGCAAACGTTTCTTGGGCTATGAGCGGCAGCGGCGGAAGTACTGCTCCCACGCCTGCTATATCAGCTTTCGTTATGGGAAGGAGCCGTGAACGCCATGAATGACCAGATCATTGCCTACTGCTCCGCCATGGCACAGGCGCGGCGGATGCTTTCGCTCCGGCTGATCACCAAAGAGGAATACGGCAAAATTGATACCATGATGCTGAATAAATACGGCTTATGTTTGGGTAGTTTGTTTCGCGACATGAGCTTGATAACGGGCCGATAACGAGCTAACATGTCACACCACAGGCCCGGTTATTGAGTGTCAAGCGGGAAGTGGGGAGGTGATAACATGCCCGGAATCATTCGGAAAATCGAGCATCCGCAAAGGCTTGAGCGACGGACACGGGTAGCGGCCTACGCCCGTGTATCCAGCGGAAAGGACGCGATGCTGCATTCCCTGTCAGCACAGGTCAGCTACTACAGCGCGTTCATCCAGCAGCACCCTGGCTGGCAGTACTGCGGCGTGTATGCCGATGAAGCGCTCACCGGCACCAAGGAAGATCGCGACGGTTTTCAGCGGTTGCTGACGGACTGTCGCAACGGCCAAGTCGATATTGTGATTACGAAATCCATCTCCCGCTTTGCACGCAATACGGTCACTCTGCTTGAGACCGTGCGCGAACTCAAAGCGCTGGGGGTGGATGTTTTCTTTGAAGAGCAGGATATCCACAGCCTCAGCACCGATGGCGAGCTGATGCTTACCATCCTGGCCTCCTATGCTCAGGAGGAAAGCCTGTCAGCCAGTGAAAACCAGAAGTGGTGGGTTCGCAAGAGCTTTGAAAACGGCGAGTTGGTCAATTGGCGGTTCATGTTCGGATACACTATCAGCAAGGATGGTATCCAAATCAATCCCAGCGAGGCGACGGTAGTACAGGAGATTTTCCAACGTGCTCTTGCCGGGGAAACCTTCGGCGCCATCTGCCGCGACTTGAATGCAAGAGGTATCCAGAGACCATTTGATGGTCCGTGGGATCATCGTAGAATCCGTGCTTTGCTGGAAAATGAGAAATATACTGGAAATGCTCTCTTGCAGAAACGGTACCGAAACAACCATTTGGAGAAAAAGCTCTGCCACAACTGTGGCGAACTGCCCAAGTATTATGCAACAGAATCACACCCCGCCATTATCGATGCGACAACGTTTCAGGCGGCACAGGACTTGCTCACACGCTTGTCTGAACAAACCGCACACCGTGCTAAGCCACAGCTTAGCGAGTTTGCTGGGATGATCCTTTGCCCCCATTGTGGCAAAGCCTACAAACGGGTTACGAGCAACGGCAGCGTTGGCTGGAACTGCAGAACTTATCAAGAAAAGGGGAAACGCTTCTGCCGGGGTAAAAAGATCCCGGAGGATACGCTAAAAGTAGTCTGCGCCGATGTGCTTAGTCTTGAGACATATAATGCTGATGTCTTTATGACCCAGGTTGAATCCATCGTCGTTCCCGATGACAACCGGCTTTGCTTCCACTTGAAAGATGGACACCTGATTGAGCACACCTGGGCTGATCGCTCAAGAGCAGACAGCTGGCAGCCCGATATGAAAGAATCCGCTCGGCAGCGAATGTTGAACAGGAGGCATCACTGATGGCTAGCTCGATCACCTGCTTTCCGGCGACGAAGAATCCGTTCACGGCGGTCTCCTTTACTTCCATTGCCCAGCGGCGGGTCGCCGCCTATGCCCGCGTTTCCACAGACAGCGATGAACAGTTCACCAGCTATGAGGCGCAGATCGACTACTATACCAAGCTCATCCGGCAGCGTGAGGATTGGTCCTATGTGGATGTGTATACGGACGAGGGAATCACTGGAACCAATACCAAAAAGCGTGAGGGTTTCAACCAGATGGTGGCAGACGCGTTGGCTGGGAAGATCGATCTGATTGTCACCAAGTCCGTCAGCCGCTTTGCCCGCAACACGGTGGACAGTCTGGTTACAGTGCGCAAGCTCAAGGAGCGTGGCGTGGAGATCTTCTTTGAAAAGGAAAACATCTGGACGCTGGATTCCAAGGGTGAATTGCTGATCACCATCATGTCCTCCCTGGCTCAGGAGGAGAGCCGCAGCATCTCTGAAAACGTGACTTGGGGGCAGCGGAAGCGTTTTGCTGATGGCAAGGTCAGCATGCCGTACAAGCATTTTCTTGGATACGAGAAGGGTGAGAACGGACAACCTGTGGTCAATGAAAAAGAGGCCGTGATCGTCAGGCTCATCTTCCGCTTGTTTCTGGAGGGGAAAACGCCAGCAGGCATTTGCCGCCATCTGGATGCTAGCGCCATTCCCACCCCCTCCAGAAAGCAGAAATGGAGCCAGACCACCGTGAACAGCATCCTACGAAACGAGAAGTACAAGGGCGATGCCTTACTGCAAAAGCGTTTCACGGTAGACTTTCTAACCAAGCGAATGAAAACCAACACCGGAGAGGTGCCGCAATTTTATGTGGAAGGAAGTCATGCGGCTATTATCAGCCCACAGGAGTTTGACATGGTGAAGGCGGAAATCGAGCGCAGAAAGGGCATAGGCAGAAGCTACAGCGGTAGCGGCGTGTTCTCTTCCAAACTGGTCTGCGCTGATTGCGGCGCTTTCTTTGGGCAGAAGGTCTGGCACTCCACCGACAAGTACCGCAAAGTAATCTGGCGTTGCAACGCCAAGTTCAATGGCGATCACAAGTGCTCCACACCGCACCTGACGGAAGAGACGATCAAGGCGATGTTCCTGAAAGCTTACAACTCCCTGATGGGCGACCGGGAGCAGGTCATTTCCGATTGCAGGCTCATGCTAGAAATGCTGACCGACCATACGAAGCTGGATGCCCAGATCGAGAAGGTCAATGAGGAAATAACCTTGGTTTCCGGTTTGGTCAGCGCCTGTGTGCGGGAGAATGCGGAAAAAGTTCAGGCACAGGATGAGTATAATGACAGGTACGACAGCCTGGCGAAGCGGTATGCGAAGGCCA
>JAJFVI010000117.1 GCA_021371895.1 Eubacteriales bacterium
AAACGCTCCCCCGGACCCGCCTTCAGCCCCTGTATGCGCTCCACCTGACGCAGCAGCGGCAGTTCGTCCTCGCCGTAGCTGGCCAGCGTAACCTGTATGGAAACGACAACCTTGTCGCTAAGGTTGTTGAGCACGAATCCGCAATCGGGGTTCGCGGGGGTGGGAGTGGTATACTGCCACAGTTCCACGGGACAGGTCAGATCAATTTTCATTGGCTATCCCCTCCATGGCATCGCTGTCGTACCCATTACTAATACGTGTACAGCATGATTTCCGTCAGGTAATCCTGCGAAAACGTCAGGTGCAATACGGCCAGCAGCGTTTGCCCCGCCGCGCCTGTAGCATCGGCGGCGTAACGCAGCGTCGCGACATCGTCTGTTCGTTCCAGCGTACCAAACGGCGCGGTGCTGCCATCACCGTACAGCAGCGCCGCCGTGTCGGTGGTTGTGCCCGTACCGTCGCAGCGGAACAGTTTTATCGCGTCCTGCAGCGCCATGCCGACGGTTAGTCCCCGTGGGCCTGCCATACCCGCCGCGTTGAGCGACACGGATTCCAGATACGCGTTCTGTTTGTTTTCATCGGTGCCGAACACCAGCGACGCGCCAGTATAGGCGAGGGTATGCAGCCATTGGCCTCCCTCGTCCTGCGCCCAGGCTTCCCCTTCGGGCTGCCCAAAAGTCGCCGTCGCATCCTGTTCCGTAAGGGTCAGGAAATGCAGACTGCCCAATTGCAGGTCTGTCTGGTTGAAGGGTTGCGCATCGCTCAGGAGCGTAACGCCGACGGCCGGAACCGTATCGGCCACCGCGACGCCGCTGCCGCCGACCGCGGTCAGGTTATTTTCTACCTCGGCGCGGGTAGTATACGTGTTCAGGCCGTACACGCGGATTGCTGTCACCGTATCCCTCAGCACGGTGTAAAGCACGCCCGTATCGGTGTAACGGTCTGCACCGGCGCGCGCGTGGATGGCGCATTGCACGCTTTGCAGCTGGTTTCCGCTGCGCTGCGCCAACGCCCAGTACGCTCCGGAGGGCAAACGGTTGAGCACGTACAGCGGCGCGAAGCTATCGTCCCCCGTCAGGGTCGGGTTTTGCCAGCCATAGGCGGACAGCAGCGCCTCCACCGGCGAACCAAGGTGGATGCCGCGGGGCATCGCCAGACTTTCGTTCGTCACGGCGATGGCGCTGAGTACGCTTTGGGCGTCCAAAACAGGCTTATTATAATACAGGGTGGCGGAATCGTAGATAAATGCGTATCCGTCCTGGGTAAGCGCTTCCTCGCCGATGGGGGCGTTGAGCGGCGCCACGTCCACGGTGCTGATCAGCAGGTTATTCAGCCACGAGCCGAGTTCCGTTTCGGTGAGCACCCCGGCCTCGTCGGCCAGCGCCGGCATGCAGAACAGCAATGCCGCCAACGTGAGGAGCAGGCAGACTCGTTTCATCTTGTATCGCCCCTTTTCGGCAGGAAAACAGGAGTTCTTTTTCATCTTCATCTTTATTATTGTACATGAAACGGTGAAATCTGTATAGCCTTTTCAAGTAAAATTTGCATCTGCGCGGCTCGCAACCTAACCAACATCCATGGGAGAAGCGTGCCCCCGTTTTCATCCGCATCGGTTTTCCGCAGGTGCGAAAACCCGGCGAATATGCTATACTAGCCGTTGTGCGTATGCAACCCCGGGGAGGGCGCTATGAATTATCAACGCGATTACATCCTCCGCATGATTCACATGCTGGGCGAATTGATGCGCGAAGTTGCGCGGATGATGGACGATCAGGATCGGATGCGGTTGCTCAATTCCGCGTGCCGCGAGCATTGCGGTATGCCGCTGACGACCATCGAAGCCCTGTCGGTGGAAAGCCTGCTGACGCTCCTGCCGTCCGTTCCCCGCCTGATCGCCGGTGAGCTGCTCGCCGGCAAAGCGGAAACCTGCCGCCTGCCCATCGGGGAGGCGGAGCAATTGCAGTACAAAGCGCTCCGCCTGCTGGCGTCCTTAAACGAAGAAACGCAATGGTGCGACCTGCTCACGCAGAAACTGCAAACGCTTAAACAGGCCGTTTTTCCCCTGCTCACCGCGCAGGACCTGATGGATTGCGCCCGTTTCTTCGCCCAGGCCGAGCAGTACGACGAAATGGAAGACGCGCTGTTTCAGGGAATGGCGCTCGCCTCCGGCGAGGCGCGTGAAACCTGCCGTTCCCAAGGCATCGCGATGCTGCGCCGCGCGGCTGGCGCCACCGAGCGCACGCTGATTCTGTGTCGCATGACGGCCGCAGAGCTGCGCCTGTCCGCCCGGGAACTGGAAGCTTTCCCCAATCCCTACGAAAGGGAGAATCCCGTATGATTCTGATTTCCGTACAAAACGTGCGCAAGGGCTTCGGTGCCAACGAAGTATTGCGCGACGTCACTTTCAGCCTGCAAAAGGGCGAAAAAATGGGACTGATCGGCGTTAACGGCTGCGGTAAAACCACGCTGATGCGCCTGATCAGCGGCGAAACGGAACCCGACGAGGGTTTTATCCACCGCAACAAGGATCTGCGTATCGGCTATCTGGCGCAGATCAACGATATTGACCCGGCCGATACTGTCCGGGGTGCGATGCTGCGGGTTTTTGAGCCGGTCATCGCCATGGAGCGCAGGCTTGGCGAACTGGAAAAGGAGCTGGCGCACAGCGCCGGGGACGAGCAGGCCGCGCTGCGCCTGTCCGGCGAGTACCAGCGCCTGACGGAGCAGTACAACCGCATGGAGGGCTACGCCTACGAGGGCGAGATCACCGGGGTGCTGGGCGGGCTGGGCATCCGGCGGGAGATGGACGGGCGCACGGTGGGTACCCTTTCCGGCGGGGAGCGCACGCGGCTGTCGCTTGCCAAGCTGCTTTTGCAGAAGCCGGATGTGCTGATGATGGACGAACCCACCAACCATCTGGATCTGGAAGCCATCGAATGGCTGCAAGACTATCTGTACGATTACCGGGGCACGCTGATGGTCATCAGCCACGACCGGTATTTTCTGGATCATGTCTGCACCACCATGGGCGAGATGCTGGGGGGAAAGGTCTACAAATTTACCGGCAATTACACCGAATACCAGAAAAAGCGCGCCGCCGATTTCGAGGCGCGCATGAAAGCCTATCAGCTCCAGCAAAAGGAGATCGATCGGGAGCGCGCCATCATTGAGCGCTACTGCAGCTTTAACCGTGAAAAAAGCATCCGCGCCGCCGAAAGCCGCCAGAAGCGGCTGGATAAGATTGAACGGGTGGAAAAGCCCTTGGAAGAAAGCCACGTGCGCTTTGCCTTCGACGTTCGCCGCCGCATGGGCGAGGAAGCGCTGGAAGTGAAAAATCTATCCAAAAGTTACGAAGGCCGCACGATCTTCAGCGATATGAGCTTCAAGCTGCGCTCCGGCGACCGTGTGGCGCTCATTGGCCCCAACGGCGTGGGCAAGAGCACGCTGTTCAAAATCCTCATGGGGCGCATGGCTCCCGATAAAGGCACGGTACGCTTCGGCACGAACGTGGATATCGGGTATTACGACCAGCACCAGCAGGAGCTCAAGCCGCAAAACACGGTGCTGGAAGAAGTTTGGAACGCCTTCCCCTCCATGGAACAGAGCCGGGTGCGCGGCGCGCTGGGGCTGTTTCTGTTTTCCGGAGACGACGTATTTTCCAACATCGCCTCGCTTTCCGGCGGCGAACGCGGCCGCGTGGCGCTGACCAAACTGATGCTGAAAAAAGATAATCTGCTTTTGTTGGACGAACCTACCAACCATCTGGACATGGACAGCTGCGAGGTGCTGGAGGAAGCGCTGTACGATTTCCCCGGCACGATCCTCGCCATCAGCCATGACCGGTATTTTATCAACCGTTTCGCCGACCGCGTGATGGTGATGGGCGAGGATGGGGTGACCGAGTACCTCGGGGACTTCGACGCCTATCTGGAAAAGCGCGACCGCCCCGCGCCGCCGATTGAAACGGGTTCGGACGCGCCCACCCGCACTTCCCTCGTCCGGGAGCGCAAACGCGACCGCCGGCAGAGCGCGCGCATCCGGGAATTACAGGCCGCCGTAAGCAAGGCCGAGGAAGCCATCGCGGAAAACGAACGGCTTACGGCCCGGCTGGAAGTGCAGCTTGCCGATCCGCAGACCTACGCCGATCAGGCCCGGATGCTGGAGCTTACGCAAAGCTATCGCGAACTGCAGGCACAGCAGGAAACGCTGTACGACACGCTGGAAGAGGCCGAATCCGCCCTGGCCGACGCGGCGGACGAGGCCTGAGCAAAATTGACACCCAATAACCGGAAAGAAGGAACCCCGCATGCGGACAGTACAACTGGAACTGCTGCGCCCCGGCGAAATTCTTGAAGAGCAAAAGCGCATCTCGCTGGTCTATGTGCCCATGGGCCCCGTGGAATGGCACAGCTATCACATGCCCATGGGCACTGACGCCCTGATTGCGCAGGAAACGGCGCGCCGCCTGGCGCAAAAAACCGGCGGCGTGGTCGCGCCGACGCTCTTTATGGGCACCGAGCGCAACGATAGCCGCTAAATGCTGCAAAACCTAAACGTGCTCCATGATGAAAACAGCTATATCGTTGGCATGGATTTTCCCGCCAACTCCCTGCCCAGCCTCTATGCGCACGAGGAGGTTTTCGCCGTCGTCGTGCGGGAACAGCTGCGCCTGCTGGCGCAAATGGGCTTTGCGCTGATCGTGATCGTCAACGGGCACGGCGCACAGGGACAGGTGAACACACTTCGCAGGCTGTGCGAGGATATTCGCCACGATTACGGCGTGCATTGCCTCTACCCCGCTTTTGCGGGGAAGCGCGCGGAGGCTGTCGTGCTTGGCGCGGGGCTGCATCCCGGCCACGCCGACACCACCGAAACCGCTCTTATGATGGCATTGACCGATTCGGTGGAACTAAGCGAGCTGCCCGCGCGCGATGTGCCCCTGCACAGCGCGGATTTCGGCATCGCCAGCGGCCCCCAGTACATGGGCGAGGCGCCTCAGGACGGCCGCGTGATCGACGACCCCCGCGACGCCACGGCGGCACTGGGCGAGGCGCTGCTGGCCGCCGATGTGGAAGATATGGCCGAATACGTGCTGGCCTATTACCATCGCGAGGTGGAAAACAACTTTGCGCAATAAAATGGCTCCGCTTCGGCAGCGCGAACGTTATGCGGCTTCCATCACCGGGGTTCTTCTTCCGGGCGGCCCGCGCCGCCGGGCCAGGAGAACCCCGATTTGCGCGCCTGCGAAAATTGCAGCCGCCGCGGGATGCGGTATATGCGCCCGTCATTCTCAAAACGCGCGCCCGTCTGCTTGAACCACAGGGGAACCCCGGCGGCCTCGCACTGGCTGCGCAGATTGCGCACCCAGTCGCAGCGCATCAGCCGCGCGTCCTCCCCGCTTTCGCCGCCTGCCACCACCTGCGCGATTCCCGGCCCCAGGTAGGGGCGCAAATTCACTGCCTCCAGCATCGGCTCGCAGACGATCGTCTTTTGCCGGATGGGCAGGCTTAAAAAATACGGCATCCGCTCGTCAGCCGCCGCCTGATTTTCACAGGTGGTGCCGATGGAAACGTTAGGGTATCCCTCTCCCCAATCCTCCGGCAGTCCTTCCCGGAAGCGCAGGATGCGTTTGGTAATGAAAAAGAAGTGCAGGTCGGGACGCGCGCGCATCATGCGCCACGCCTCCGGCCGCCATTCGTCCGCTTCGTCCAGAAAGAAGTCGGACGTAAAGCAGGTAAACACCTCGTCCGGCCCCTTAAGCTTGTAGCTTCCATCCCGCGCGCGGCGCACGGGCAAATCGAAAGCGGCGTTTTTGCGTACGGCGCTCGCGTCCAGTTCATATTTCGCGTCGCGTCGGTAAACGTAACAATGCAGGCATCCCGCGCTGTATTTATGGCAGCCGTGCCACGGGTTCCACTCCGCCATGCGCCCGTCCCCCTTCCCGCGGTCATTCTCCATTCCATTATATCCCCCGAACGCCCCACTTTCCATAATTTACAGGAAAATGATGCCTGACCGTTGCAAAAACGACGTGATTTTGCTAGACTCAAACGGAAAGGAGCGCCGCAAAGATTGCGGTTGAAGAATATAGAAATGATGGATATCGTTATCGTCGGCAAAGGCCCCGCGGGCTTAAGTTGCGCTATCACGGCACGGATGCGCGGGCTGGAGGCGCTGATCATTGCCCCGCCGAAAACCACCAGTTGGCTGGCTAAAACGGAACAGATCGACAATTATCCCGGTTTGCCCAAAACATCGGGCGCAGATCTTCTTGCCGCCTTTGAGGCGCAGGCGCGGGAAATGGGCGTTACCCAGCGCGAGGGGCTTGTGCGCCAGATCCTGCCCACGGACAACGGCTTTATGCTGCTGGTGGAAAGCGACGTAATCGAAACCAAAACCATCGTGCTTGCCATGGGCGCGGCGCGCCCGCAGCTGCTGCCCGGCGAAGAAGAGCTGGTGGGCATGGGCGTAAGCTATTGCGCCACCTGCGACGGAATGCTGTACCGCGGCAAGCGGCTGGGCGTTCTTTCCGCCTCGGAAGAAGGCGCGGAGGAAACGCTGTTTCTGGTTAAGCTCGCCGAAAGTCTGGATTACTTCTCGCTGAAAAAGCACGAAACCAACGTTTTACCGGTAACCGTGAAGGTGATCGGCGAGCAGCCCCAAAGCCTGCGGCGCGAAGCGGGAAGCATCGTTGTAACCACCAAAACGGGTGAGCACAGCTACGACGGGGTGTTCATCTTCCGCAATGCCGTATCCCTGGGTATGCTGCTGCCCGATCTGGCAACCGAGGGCAGCTTTATCCCCGTGGATCGGGGCATGCGTACCAACGTGCCCGGCGTTTTCGCCGCAGGGGATTGCACCGGCAAGCCCCTGCAGGTCGCCAAGGCCGTGGGCGAGGGAAACGTCGCGGCCATTTCCGCGGCCGAATATCTGGCCGCCCATTGAGGCAACCGGGTTTCGATTCCTCCGCGTCAACGGATGAAAACGACCCGCGCAAACGTAGTATGTACGTAAATGCGAATCGCCGCGGCTTTCGCCGCGAACATATGGGAGGCATATCATGAAGAATCATCTTATCCGTACCCTGGTCGCGTGGATTACCACGTGCTGCCTGCTGCTGGGCTGCGTTTCCTTCGCCGGCGCCGAGCAGACGGGAACTTCCGATTTTGATACGCTGCTGCCGTTTATGGATCTGGTGGGGAGCGCGGCGATGACCGCGGGAGATGAACCGGAAGTGATCGGCAACGAGGAAACGACGCTAAGCGCAGCGTTCCTCTCCGCGTTTTTCAACAACGGGCTCACCGCGGACGCGACGCTGGGGATTACGACGGACATCCTTACGGATACCGCCAAGCAGGCGGCCTTCCTGGGCAACACCTTCGCCGCGCAGCTGCCCACGCTGGAAACCATCGCACAGACCCTGCCCATCAGCGGCTACATCGGCTTTCAACCGGTGACGGTCAACGCGGTGGATGCCGGCGATGTGCAGATCATCGGCGAACTGTACTGGGGCACCAAGCCCATGCGGGACATGGCCGAGGCGGATTACCACGATATCCAGTGGCTGGATCGCGCTCTTTACACCTTCCGCGCGGATGCCGCCGCCATGAACGGCTATCTGCTCACGGGCTTCTCGGTAGGTTCGGAACTGAACATGGAAGACGCCATGCAATCCTACACCGAGAGCATTTTGGTGGAATACATCAATACGTCGCTGGGCTTTTCCATCCTCTACCCGAGCGTCTTTACCGACGATCAGCTGATTGAAACTGAGGACGGCGTCTCCGCCGCGCTGCCGGACGGAAGCCTGAGCTTCTTCGTACGGCGCGTAGCCAACTCCGACAACACCAACCTGGCGGATTACATTAACGTGATCGCCAACGGCATCACAGGGGCGAAGGCCATCCTGCATGAGGAGTTTAACTCCGCCTCCGTCACCTACGACACCGAAGACGGCAACACGGTGTTTGACGTCTATATCGTCACCGATAAGTACGTCTATCAAGCGGAGCTGACCTACCGCAAGGATCTGGCTTCGACCTACAACATGTATACGGCCTACCTGGAAAACTCCTTCGCCGTGGATGAAGTGAGCGTGGGGTGACCGCCGAACATCGGGGGAGGGTAACCATGAAACGCCTGCTGTGCGTCGTTGCGGCGCTATGCCTGCTGTTTGCCTCCGCGCAGGCGCAGCCCGCGGCCGAGCTTGC
>JAJFVI010000124.1 GCA_021371895.1 Eubacteriales bacterium
AAACGCGTGCAAGAGCCCTACAAGAATGCCAACCGGAAGTTCCACGAGGAGGATACCGTCATTTACGTCGGCGGGACGCAGATCGGAGGAGGAACGCTGACAGTAATCGCGGGGCCCTGCAGCATCGAAAGCGAGGAACAAATCTGCACCGTAGCCGAGGATGTGAAGCGCGCGGGAGCGACCATGCTTCGCGGCGGCGCATTTAAGCCGCGCACCTCACCCTACGCGTTTCAGGGGCTGCGGGCGCAGGGGCTTACGTTGCTGTTGGAAGCCAGAAAGCGCACCGGGTTGCCGGTGGTGACCGAAATTATGGATTTAAGCCAGCTGGATCTGTTCTGCGACGTGGACGTGATACAGGTCGGCGCGCGCAACATGCAGAACTTCGAGCTGCTCAAGGAGCTGGGGCATAGCGGAAAAGTTGTGCTCATCAAGCGCGGCATGGCTAACACCCTGCAGGAGCTGCTGATGAGCGCCGAGTATGTGATGGCGGGAGGCAATGCCAACGTGGTGCTGTGCGAGCGTGGAATCCGCACCTTCGAGACGGCTTCCCGTAACACGCTTGATCTCTCGGCGGTGCCGCTGCTTAAAAAGATGAGCCATCTGCCGGTGATCGTCGATCCCAGCCACGCTACCGGCATCGCGGCGCTGGTGAAACCCATGGCGCTGGCCGCGGTCGCCTCCGGCGCGGACGGGCTGATGATCGAGGTGCATAACGATCCTTCCCACGCCCTGTCCGACGGCGCGCAGTCGCTGACGCCTGAAGCCTTCACGGATGTCGCCGCTGCCATGCGAGCGGTGTGGCCCTTTGCCTGCCGCTACAACCAGGGAAAGGCGGTCTGAGGGAGATGGAGATCGGAATCGTTGGGCTGGGGCTCATCGGCGGCTCCATTGCCAAGGCGATACAGAAATATACGCCCCATACGGTGCTTGGGTATGACATCGACGAGCAGACCATGTACAAGGCACGGCTTCTGGACGCGATAGACGCGGAATTGACCGACGAGCGCCTGCCGATCTGCGATTGGCTGATTATCGCCACACGGCCGCAGGCGGCGGTAGAATATGTGCAAAAACACGCCGCTTCGATTCGCAAAGGCGCGATCGTCATGGACGTGTGCGGCGTAAAACGCTATGTGTGCGAGCCGCTTTGGAAGCTGGCCGAGGAGAACGGCTTTACCTTCATCGGCGGCCACCCCATGGCAGGGCGCGAGGTGAGCGGCTTTGACCATGCGGGCGCGGATTTGTTCCAAAGCGCATCCATGATTTTAACCCCGCCGCGCGGCGCGGAGATCGCGCTGTTGGACAGGCTGAAAAAGTTCTGGAGTGTGCTGGGGTTTGGGGGCGTAACCATCACTACGCCGGAAAACCACGACCGCGTCATCGCCTACACCTCGCAGCTGGCGCACGTACTCAGCAGCGCCTATATTAAAAGCCCTACGGCATCGGATCACATTGGATTCTCCGCCGGCAGCTACAGGGATATGACCCGCGTGGCGAAGCTCGACCCCGATATGTGGACGGAGCTGTTTTTGGAAAACCGCGAACCGCTGCTGAGTGAGGTGGAAAGCCTGATTGTCCATCTGACAGAATATCGTGACGCGCTGAAAGCAAACGACGAGGTGGCGCTGCGCGAGCTGCTCGCGGCCGGGCGCGAACAAAAGCTGATGGCGGACAGAAAGGACTACCGCGCATGAAAACCGTGATGGTGCATACCGCGAAGCCCTATGAGGTGCGTATCGGCTGCGGGCTGCTCGGGCAGGCGGGGGAATGGCTTACCTCACTCACCAAGGCGCGCGTGGCAGCGCTGATTACCGACGACACGGTGGATGCGCTTTACGGCGATACGGTCGCCAGCGCACTCGCCGGGGCTGGACTTCGCGTGGAACGGATGTGCTTTCCCCATGGCGAAGCGTCCAAAACATTGGAAACATACGGCAAAATTCTATGTTTTCTGGCTGAGCACCGCCTGACTCGCAGCGATGCGGTAGTGGCGCTGGGCGGCGGTGTGACGGGGGATCTGGCGGGCTTCGCGGCGGCCACTTACCTGCGCGGCATCGCCGTGATGCAAATTCCCACCACACTGCTTGCCATGGTGGATAGTTCCGTGGGCGGCAAGACAGGCGTCAACCTGCCGGCGGGCAAAAACCTTGTGGGCGCGTTCCACCAGCCCGTAGGGGTGCTGTGTGACCCGGATATGCTTTCCACCCTGCCCCCGGAAGTCTTTGCCGACGGTACGGCGGAGGCGATCAAGTGCGGGGTGCTGTGCGACGAAGCGCTGTTTGCTACATTAGCGACGGGCGATTGGCGCGCGGATATCGAGGCGGTCATCGCGCGGTGTGTGAGTATCAAGGCGGATGTCTGCGCGGAGGATGAGCGCGAAGCTAACCGGCGGCAGTTGCTCAACCTCGGGCATACCTTCGGACACGCCATCGAACGACTGAGCGATTATAGCCTGCCGCACGGGCACGCGGTAGCCGTGGGCATGGTGTACGCCGCGCGGATCGCGACGAGCCTTGGACGCTGCGAGGCGGATTGTCTGCTCCGCCTGGAAGCGGCGCTTGCCAAAAACGGTCTGCCGATAACGGCAGGTTATTCGTCGGATGCGCTGGCCAACGCGGCGCTGATCGATAAAAAACGCGCGGGGGACACGCTGACGTTCGTATTGCCCCAATGGATCGGGGTGTGCGAGCTGGTTCCCGTGCCGGTAGAACGGCTGCCGGAGCTAAGCAGGCTTGCGACCGGCGAAACGACGATATAGAAGGGGGAGCGACGGAATGGAGATGCAAGACCTGCGGGAAGAAATTGATCGCTGTGACGATGTGCTGGAAAAGACCTTCGTCAAGCGCATGGAAACGGCGCTGGAGATTGCCCGCTATAAAAGAGAAAACGGATTGCCCGTAATGGACCCCGCGCGGGAACGCGCCGTGGTCGCCCGCGTAACGGCGGACTGCGACGATGCCATGGCGGTGAACGTGAAGCTTTTGTACAATACGATTTTCGATTTGAGCCGCACCTGGCAGCAGCGCTACATGACCGAGGAAACGGAATTGACCAACCACATCCAATGCGCGGTGGAAGCCACGCCCAAGGTGTTCCCCTCGCGCGCGGTGGTCGCCTGCCAAGGCGTGGAGGGCGCTTACAGCCAACAGGCGTGCGATAAGCTGTTCGCTCTGCCCAACATGATGTATTTCAAGCGTTTCGAGGGCGTTTTTCAGGCGATCCAGAGCGGTCTGTGCGCCTACGGGGTACTCCCGATTGAAAACAGTTCCTACGGCTCGGTGGCCGAAGTGTACGACCTGATGCGCAAGTATCGATTCTTTATCGTGCGCGGCGTGCGACTGAAGATTGACCATCGGCTGCTGGCCAAGCCGGGCGTCATGCTTTCCGATATTCGGGAAATCGTCTCCCACGAGCAGGCCATCGGCCAGTGCGGGGCATTCCTCAAGGGCCTGAAGGATGTTAAGGTGACGGTGTTCGGCAATACTGCGGAGGCGGCGCAGTTTGTGAGCGCCTCCGGCCGGTTGGATCTCGCGGCCATCTCCTCGCCCGCCTGCGCGGCGCTCTACGGCTTGAACGTCGTCGCGGATCAGGTGAGCGACAGCGACAGCAATTATACGCGCTTCATCTGCATCGCCAAGGAATTGCAGATTTTTCCCGGCGCCAACCGCATGAGCCTGATGCTCAACGTGCGCCATACGCCGGGTGCCCTTTACGCGATGATCGCCAAATTTGCCGCCCTCGGCCTCAACCTGACCAAGATCGAAAGCCGCCCCATTGCTGGGACGGACTTCGAGTTTATGTTCTATTTCGACCTGGACGCGTCCGTGTACGCCCCGGAGGCGCTTCAGCTGCTTTGCGAGCTGGATGTGGGGCCGGAGCCCTTTACCTATCTGGGCAGCTACAGCGAGATATAGCTTATGCGATACGGCTTGATCGGCGAAACCCTTGGGCACAGCTATTCGGCCCGGCTGCACGCGCTGCTGGGGGACGAGTCCTACATACTGCGCCCCGTCGCGCGTCAGGAGCTGGACGCTTTCCTGACGGTGCGGGCATTCGACGGCCTCAACGTGACCATCCCCTACAAACAGGCGGTGATTCCGTACTGCGACGTGCTCGGTGATACGGCGCGCGCTGTCGGCAGTGTGAACACCCTCCTGATGCGCCGGGATGGAACGCTGTTTGGAGATAACACGGACGCGTACGGCTTCGCCCAAATGGCGGCCGCCGCCGGCATTCACTTCGCCGGGAAAAAGGTGTTGGTGCTGGGCAGCGGCGGCACGGGGCTGACCGCCTGCCATGTGATCCGCGAGGCGGGCGGGGAGCCGGTGGTTGTTTCCCGCCGAGGGGAAAACGACTACGAACATCTGGAAAAGCATAGTAACGCGACGATCCTTGTCAACGCCACGCCGGTGGGCATGTACCCAAACGTATCCGCTTCGCCGGTGGATCTTGCGCGTCTGCCCAACCTGGAGGGTGTGCTGGATGTGATTTACAACCCGCTGCGCACGCGGCTTTTACAGCAGGCGGAGCAATTGAGTTTACTGCACGCGGGCGGGCTTACGATGCTTGTGTGGCAGGCGGCGCGGGCGCGTGCTCTTTTTGATGGGCGCGAGCTGCCCGCAGAAACCGTACGTGCGGCGGAGGCGTCGTTGCGGCGTGAGGCAGGCAACCTGGTGCTGGTGGGGATGCCCGGCAGCGGCAAGACCGTTGTGGGGCAACGCTGCGCTAAAAAACTGGGCATGACGTTTGTCGATACGGATACCCAGATCGTCCGGCGTGCCGGCAAACCCATTCCCCGCATCTTCGCCGAGGACGGAGAAGCCGCGTTCCGGGCGCTGGAAAAAGCGGTGATCGCCGAATACGGCGCGATGGGCGGCCTGGTGATCGCCACCGGCGGCGGCGCGGTGCTGAACGCGGAAAACCGCGCGAACCTGCGGATGAACGGCGTGGTCGTGTGGCTCATAACCCCGCTGGACAGGTTGCAAACCAAGGGACGGCCCCTGTCCACCGGCATGGAAGCGCTCAGGCGGATGGATAAGGAACGCACGCCCCTTTACCGGGCGGCTGCGGATTACACCGTGGAAAACAATCGCGCGCTGATCGACTGCGTGCAAAATGTATTGGAGGGATACGATGAAGCTCTTCGTCGTTAACGGGCCTAATCTCAATATGCTTGGCGTGCGCGAAAAGAACATTTACGGCACGCAGACGTACGAGCAATTGATAGGGTATATCCGCGAAGTGTGCGCGCGGGAAAACGTGGAGGTCGAATGCTTCCAGAGCAACCATGAGGGCGCAATCGTGGATTGTATCCAAAGCGCGTACGGAAAGGCGGATGGCATCGTCATTAACCCCGCCGCCTACACCCATACCAGCGTCGCCATTCTCGACGCGCTCAAGGCGGTCGCCCTGCCGGCCGTGGAGGTGCACCTGAGCGACGTAAGCAAGCGCGAAGCGTTCCGGCAGGTGAGCTACGCGGGGCTTGCGTGTCAAAAATCCTTTATCGGCATGGGCTTTCGCGGATATGAGGAAGCAATCCTCTACCTGAAAACAATCATCGAGCAGGAGGCGTAAGTTTGCAGCTATATGTGGCAAGGCACGGCCAGACCGACTGGAACGCGTTGGAGATCATCTGCGGGCGCACCGACTGGCCCCTGAACGCGCAGGGGGAAGAACAGGCGCGACTTCTGGCGGAGCAACTGGCGGTGGACGGTGCTTGTATCGACTTGATTATCGCCTCGCCCCTCCTGCGTGCGCAGCAGACGGCTCTCTATGTAGCACAACGTCTGGGCATACCGCTGGAAACGGACGGGCGTCTGGTGGAGCAGCACTATGGGATCTACGAGGGTCAAAACGCACTGACACCGGGGTTTTTGGCCAATAAGCACCAATTCGCCTGCCGCTACCCCGGCGGCGAATCCATGATGCAGGTGGCCGCGCGCGTATATGCCTTTTTGGAGGAATTGAAAGCACGCCGCGACCTGCGCGGCGTGCTGCTGGTCAGCCACGGCGGAACCTGCCGGGTGCTGAACACCTATTTTGAGGATGTGGATAACGAGGCGTTTTTCCGCTGGCAGATGGAGAACACGGAGGTCAGGCGTTACGAGCTGGGCTGACGGCCGGGCGGCTATCCCGGCGGCAGCGGTTCGTTGACTCTGGGTATTTTCCGCTGCACCACCGCGTAGGTCACGGCATGGAACAGCGCCGTAATCAGCCAGGAGATGGGATAGCTCCACAGCAGCACATTGAGCGATTGGTACTGCGCAAATATCGTGTAGATCCATATAATCCGCAGGCCGCATACGCCGGTGAGCGTGGTAATCATCGGCAAGAGGCTGTACCCCAGCCCACGCAGTTGACCCACCAGCACTTCCATCACGCCGCACAGGAAGTAAGTGGTGCCGATAATGTTCAGGCGGATCATTCCCTGCCGGACGACCTCGGGGTCGGTGTTGTAAATGCCGATCAGCGGGGCTGCGAAAAAGGTAAACAGGCCTCCGATCGTTATACCCACCACGGTGACGGTTGCCAGACAAATCCACAGAATACGGCGCACGCGTTGATACTGGCGTGCGCCTGCGTTTTGTCCCACGAAGATCAGGCAAGTCTGGGAAATACTGTTCATGGACGTGTACACAAACCCCTCAAGACTGCCGGAGGCCGCGCAGCCGGCCATGACCACAGAGCCGAAGGAGTTCACGGTGGATTGGATGAGCACGTTGCTGATGGAGAACAGCGAACCCTGCAGCCCCGCCGGAAGCCCGATGCGCAGAATCGGCTTAAGAGATTCCCGGTCCAGACGCATTTCCCTGGGCGTGAAGCGAACGCTGCCGGTGGAATGCATCAGGCAGCGCATGACCAGCACGGCGGACAGACACTGCGAGATGATCGTTGCCAGCGCGACGCCCGCCACGCTCATGTGAAACACGATGACGAACAGAAGGTTGAGCACAATGTTCAAAAGGCCCGAAACCGTTAAAAAGTATAACGGGCGTTTGGTATCGCCCACAGCGCGCAGGATGGCGCTGCCGAAGGTATAGAGCATGTTGGCGGGCATCCCGAGAAAATAGATGCGGATATATAAAGTGGAAGCGTCGATCACGTCCGCGGGCGAAGCCATCCAGACCAGAATGGGTTTGGCCGCGAAGAAGCCGAAAATGCCTACGCTCACGCCGCACAGGATTGCCAGGGCAATGGAGGTATGCACCGTTTTGCGCACGGACTCATAGTCGCGCGCGCCCTGCTGCCGGGCCACCGTCACGCTGGTGCCGATGGAAAGCCCCATGAATACGTTGATCAGCAGGTTAATCAGCGCGCCGGTGGAACCGACGGCTGCCAGCGCTTCCTTGCCGGAATACTGACCCACCACGATGATATCCGCGGCGTTGTAGAGCAATTGCAGGATACCGGTAAGCATCAGGGGCATGGAGAAGCGGATGATCTTACCCAGGAGGGGGCCGCTGTCCATGTGCATTTCATACGGTTGCGTTTGCTTCATCGTTTCCGGCTTATCGCCGTTGCTCGCCCCCTTTCAGAAATGCTATCATATCACTTTTTCTTTTGTTTGACTACTGCGGGCGCGCCGGAATTTGGTAGCCGGGGATGCCCTGCAAGAGATACCGCGTGTGGTGTGCCGAGATGGGGAACGAACGCCGCCAAAGTGAACCACGTGGCGCAAACGGGTCAATAGCGGGCAGCCGTGAACGAACAGCAAGACACTCGTATCAATCCCGCACAGCAATGGAACCGGAGGTTTGGCTTTCAACCTATAATATAGAATGACTGTCGAGCGCGTCTGCAACCCCGCCTGTCGCGGAGACATCAGCAATCCGATCCGAGAACCTTCGCGTAATGGCGTTGCAGCGCGCAGGGAGAAACGGGGGCTTTTGCACCTGCGTTTCGCGGACCGCCCAGCCCGACCATGCAGGCGGAAACCGCGAGATATGTTTTTCCGCGTCGATTCACCTGCGAAAAGCGGGTTATTATTATGGAATTTTCACGATGAACCGCAGTAAAATTAGTGAATAATGGATTGACAACGTTTGCACACTATGCTATGATGAGCCCAGACAAACAGAGACGAATGGAATCGACGTTTTGTCCTTTAGCCTGTTGTGCAAACGTTTTCCTAAGGGAATCACGGAGTACTCCATGGAAAAACGGACGTAAAGCAAGCGCGAAGCGAATCGGAGATCAACCGGGAATGAACTCAAGGCGATGCAAGGCGGAGAACCGCTTTACATAGATTATGAAAAAGGAGATACCCACCATGAAAAAAATCTTTGCTATGGCCCTGGCTTTAGCGCTTATGCTGACGATGGTTACAGTCGCGGCGAGCGCGGAGGCGGCTACCGGTTCTGTGTACTACCTTAACTTCAAACCTGAGCAGGATCAGCAATGGCAAGATCTGGCCAAGCTCTATACCGAAAAGACCGGCGTACCCGTGACCGTGGTCACCGCCGCTTCTGGCACCTATGAGGACACGCTTCGCTCCGAGATCGAAAAAGCGGACGCCCCCACGCTGTTCCAGGTCAACGGCCCCGTTGGCCTTAAAACCTGGGAAAGCTATTGCCTGGATCTGAAGGACACCGCGCTGTACACCAACTTGAAGAGCGACGATTTTGCTCTGATCAAGGATAACACCGTGATGGGCATTGCGTACGTGATCGAGACTTACGGCATCATCTACAACAAGACGCTGCTGGCCAAGTATTGCGCACTGCCCAACGCCGTCATCAAGGATGCCTCCGAGATCGTGAACTTTGCCACCCTGAAAGCAGTTGCGGATGACATTCAGGCTCGCAAGGACGAGATGGGCGTCATGGGCGCCTTTACCTCCGCCGGCATGGATAGCAGTTCCGACTGGCGTTTTAAGACCCACTTGGCGAACCTGCCGATCTACTACGAATACAAAGCGGACGGCATTACTTCAACCGACGCCATCAAGGGCACGTATCTGGACAATTACAAGATGATCTGGGATCTCTACATCACCGATGCGACCTGCGCGCCCGCTATGATCGGCGCCAAGACCGGCGACGATGCCCGCAGTGATTTCACCCTGGGCGATGCCGTGTTCTACCAGAACGGCACCTGGGAATACAGCGCATGCATTGATGCCGGCATGACGGATGATCAGCTTGGCATGCTCCCGATTTACATCGGTGTGGCAGGCGAGGAAAATCAGGGCTTGTGCACCGGCTCCGAGAACTACTGGTGCATCAATAAGAACGCCAAGGCTGAGAACATCGATGCCACCAAGGCGTTCCTGGAGTGGGTCATCACCAGCGACGAAGGCCGCGATGCGCTGGCCAACAAAATGGGCTTTGTGACCCCGTTCAAGACCTTTGACGAGAAGTATAGCGCCAACAACGCCTTGATCAAGGCCGCCAACGAGTACATTGCCGCCGGCAAGACCGCCGTGGCCTGGACCTTTACCACCATGCCTTCCGAGACCTGGAAGAACGGCGTGGGCAACGCGCTGCTGGAGTACGCGCAGGGCTCCGGCGACTGGAACGGCGTCGCGACCGCGTTTGTAGATGGCTGGGCCACCGAGTACGCAGCGGCGAACGCGAAGTAAACGAAGTAAACATTGATCCATCCGTGAAGGCGCGGCAGGGGAAACCCTGCCGCGCCGCGGTTTTTTGCCGGTGTACCCGCCTGGCGGCGGGACGCGAGGAACCGCTGAATCTACGATTCCAAGCCCTTAATGCACAGCTTTCCCAGCGCTTTTTCCCTGTAACTTCGTCGCGCAGTCTCGGCGCAGCCCTGCTACGCCTCAGCTTGCTGAAAAAGCCCTGTCTGCGTTGAGCCCTGCGCCACGACAGGGCGGTCACGTACTTCCGTGTACGCTCCCGCCCTGATCGGGCTTGGTTCCTGGCATCCAAAGCTTTTTGAGCAAGCTGACCTTCGTAAAGCAAAATGGGTTTGTCATCGGTCTGCGGCGTAGCTCCGCTACGCCTTTTACTTTGCTCTTTGTTACAGAACAAAATCGCTCGCGCGTTCAAACGCATTAAAAATTTGATATAGCATAAGCCCGTGCCTCCGGAAGGAGATGATATAAAGCCTATCATGATTTTTTATCGTCATCTTTTCTAGCCATGAATTCTGTTTTTGCATGACCTCCTCCTGTGATAGGGTATTGCAGGGGATCTATCGACATTAAAGCATACAATAAATGTAAAATATTATAAAATATCATATAGTTAGCAATAATTGGTGTAATTTAGACGTAAATTCAGTAAAAGGTTAGTTTGAACACCCATAAAATGGATAGCTTATTGTTAAGTCAAGGACAAATGCAGGACAAGGAGAAAATAGTATGATGTGGGTCAAACGAGTGTTCATTTTATCACTGGTGATAACAACCGTTATTTCATTTACTGGAATCGGTGCTTCAGCCGAAAATGTAAAACATGTAGAAACGACACTTGAAAGTCTATTTCTGCGGCTGAATCTGAATGCAGACGTGGTTTTGCCTGATGAGAATGTTCCGTTATATGTCTTTTCGACAGATTATGCAAGCGCGGACGATTCAAAATGGCGGGAAATGTTCTTTGGTGATGCGAACGCGGCTGTTGTTGACGAACTTGCGGGCATGAGTGTGGCGGAACTGGAAGAACAGATAATTTATGATAAGGCGCGAGAGCATATGTACACCTCAGGAGAGGTGTTCACACGATATGTCGCCTATGATGCGAGGCTTTTCGTCGAGTATCACTACAAAGTATATACGCCTATGTGGGATATGGTTAAGGTGGATGCGCAGGCGGTTGATTTGAAAACAACCCCGGAGGAAGCAAAAGCACTTGCGCAGGCCTGGATTAGCCGCCTGGCGCAGACAATTGGCTGGGACGGTTTTGTTTTAAATCAATGCTATACATTTCCCATAATGATACCTGTTTATGAAGCAGACAACGTTGATCAGGTACGCACCGAGTTTTATATGGTGGAATTTGGGCGGGTATTGGATGGCAAACAAATCGCAATTGACACAGTATTGGGGCAAAATAGTGTTGAAGCCGATATTACCGGCGATGTAATGCAGCTCTTCATTGACGACGATGGGATCTTCAATGTATGCGGATTTTGTCGCAGTTACACGAAGGGCGAGGCCTATCCCCTGTCCATTTCTCTGGATGATGCGATCAATATTGTTGAGGAAAACATGGACTATGTCAGTGCTTTCAGTGATGATGCCACCTTCGATATAACGGAGATCGGGTTATATTACCGGCTTGTGCAGGCGTCAGACATATCCAGCAGAGATGTGTATGCTCAAACGCAAGCACGGCCCGCATGGAGATTTGCATCTACGATCAATCGCAATATGAATAACGAGTTCGTTATATTTGTAGATGCGATGACAGGGGAGATATTACCGTGAAAACGTATGAATCAGTGGTTAGGTCAACCCGCGTAAACCTGCGTACAACAATGACTTCCGCCAATTTTGTGATAGCCGTTCTGCTTTGCTATAGTGTACTGATGGCTGAGACCATCGATTCCATTTTCCTGCCTGCGATATCCAGAGGCGGGTATGGAGACGCGTATTTCTTTAACATATCGCTGCATTTTAGTTATTACATTTATGCGGCGCCGTTGGCCTGCGCATTTGCCTCAAGCGGTTTGTTCTGTGACGATGCGGAAACGGGTTATTACCGTTTGCGGATGATGAAAGCAGGCAGAAGAGGATATCAATTGGGCATGTGGTTTGGATCTACGATCGGCGGTGGGCTTGCGCTGTTTACCAGCGTTGCCTTGTTTGCTTTCACATGCAGGATCATCCTTCAGCCGCATTTTATGCCTTCAAACATTGCCGCAGTGGATGGCTGGCGGCCTGTACTGGCGGGTCCCTTTGGAAACTGGATGTATATGCTTTTAAACGCATTGTTAGCCTTTCTGTTTGGCATGATCTGGTCTGGAGTTGGATTGATGTTTTCGATTTTATCTCCAAACCGGTATGTAAGCTATTTTGCGCCATTCATCGTTTGCTTCTGTTCACAACTGGCATTACCGCCATACCTGCAGCCAAACGAAATGCTGGTTCAGATGAATTGGGCGTCCTTCTCCTTCGCAAAGCTGGCGGTATACCAGACTGTGCTATATGTTGCGGCAATGATCGTATTTATTCGATTAATGGACAGGAGGCTTATGGATGGGTAAGGCCAGGTTCATCGTACAGTCGTCGCGCAGTTGTTTTCGCAAATGGGGAATTGGGCCACGAATACCGGTTCTTTTTGGTTTGATTGCGTGTTTGACAATTCTCTACGCAGTTCCATTCGCGGAAAACGCCCGGGCGCAGGGGCAGCCGCTACAATGCTGCGAGATATTTATCGCCTTATTGAATTGGCGGTTTTCGATGCTGATATTCAGTTCGGCGATCTTACTCTTGTTTGGAGACCTGCCTGTCATTGATTTATTTACTGGTAACGCGCTGATTCGCGGCACCCGCCGGAGTTGGATCGCCAGCCAGATACTGTATATCGTCGTTACGTCACTACTACTGGCTATGTTTATCTTTGTTTTATCTATGCTTGTATCCCTGCCGAATCTAAGCTTCTCCAATGTATGGAGCCGCCCTGTCAGCATACTGGCACGAAGTGGCCGGGTGGCAATCTCCCCTGAGCGTATGCGATTGCCAATGCAAAAATCAATTATTATGGATTATTTGCCATGGGAGGCCTTTGGCCATAGCTTTATTCTATTTTTTCTGATGGGATGCTTCTACGGGTTGGGCTCACTGGTTCTTAAACTGCGTTTCCGGTCTGGCAGCCTAGTATTGCTGATGATTGTAAATGCGGCTTCATGGACGGCAGGTGTGTTCGGTATTGGAGATAGCGGTTATGCGATACTGTCTATTATATCAGTGCATTATCACACAACGCTGTTTCTCCACGAGTATGTTGCCGTCAATCCACTGCTGCCTACATTGCGTCAATCCTACGCAATCATGATCGGTGTTATTGCAGCATTAACTTTGCTGGGTTTGCTGCTGGTGAAACAATATGACTTCACAAGCATGGAGGATGAACAGCTATGACTATCATCAAAGTTCATGAGCTTACAAAAAAATTTGGGGACAACGTGGTTCTGAAATCGGTTTCCATCGACTTTGAAGCGGGAAGCATTTACGGCTTGATCGGCCGCAATGGATCCGGAAAAAGCGTGCTGATGAAGTGTATCGCCGGGTTGGTTCGCCCTACCAGCGGCACTATCAATGTTCTCGGGAAACAAATTGGGCGTGATGTCGACTTTGCGCCTGACACGGGCATTGCCATTGAACAGGCTGGCTTGCTGCTCAACAAGAGCGCGTTTGACAACATACGCATCCTGACGTCACTCACAAGGAAACCATCGGCAGAGGAGATAAACGGACTTCTTATGACCGTCGGGCTTGATCCGAAAGAACGAAAAGTCACCAGAAAGTACTCGATGGGCATGAAGCAACGGCTGGGGATCGCCATGGCGTTGTTGGGTGATCCCAAGATATTATTGTTAGATGAGCCTATGTCCAACCTGGATATGCAAGGAGCCGCCGAAATGCGTATTTTGTTTCAAAAACTCGCATCAATCGGGAAAACGATTATCATTGCCACACATGTCCAAGACGATATTTCAGGGTTGTGCGGTAAAATATTCCAACTTGAGTATGGCGTGGCAAGCAACATGACAAAGACTATGGGTTGATATGGTTTTTGAATACGAGAAGAAGGCAATATCCATAAAAAGGTCGCGTTACTTTTCTGTATAACGTTATTGCTGAGTTTGGTGGGTTTCGCACTCGCTGCGCAAGCCTACAACCAGTATACGATGACGTTCCAGGGCACCAGCATCTATGAGGCAGTTTGCAGCGACACCACCAGCAAGGCGATGACGGCCAATAGTTCGAGCTGTTATGGGCGGCAAACTTGTTCATACAATTCCAGCGATATAAACAACGCCTACCGAGCTGGAAAGTCATCGACAGGAAGCGCTGCTTCCATTCGCCACTTCGTGAACACGACATCTGGCAGCTCCTATGTGCAGTATTTCTACACCGTTAATATCAGCAAAGGAGCTACGGTCTACCTGCAAGGACGCCCCGATTCCTCAGTATCCACCTCGACTGTTACAGGGACTTGGGGAGCAGGCTAATAGGCATTTAATGAGGGCTGGGTCAACCACCAGCCCTACAACTGTGTTTTAGGAGGTATCTAATATTAAAAAAGAAGAGTTAGTTCTTGCGCTTTGGGAGGATATGGAGCCGAAACCGAGAATAGTAACGGTATCGGCTTTTGTGGTTTATAAGCGCTTCCTTGCTTATCGTATCGAAACAAAGGGGATGATCGGGTGGAAAGGGCCATCAAAAAGTACTGGCCGATTTTCGTACTCCCTACGATGATCGCGTTCTCCATCGGGTTTCTGATACCGTTTATCTCGGGGCTGTACCTGTCGTTTTGCGACTTTACCACCGTGAGCAACGCCACGTTCACGGGGCTGACCAACTATGTCAAGGCGTTTTCGGATACGTCCAGCAACTTTGTGAACTCGCTGGGGTATACGGCGTTGTTTTCGGGCATTTCTACGGTGCTCATCAACTTTTTAGGGCTTCTTGTGGCGGTGCTGCTGGTGCGCGGTTTTCGGGGCACACACCTGTTTCGTACCGTGTTTTTTATGCCAAACCTCATCGGCGGCATCGTGCTGGGGTGGTTGTGGCAGGTTATCCTCAACGGGGTACTGGCCAATTACGGAGTGACGCTGGTAACCAACGAATGGTACGGCTTCTGGGGACTGATGATCGTGATGTGCTGGCAGCAGGCCGGCTATATGATGATCATCTATATCTCGGGCCTCCAGGCCATCCCAGTGGAGCTGACCGAGGCCGCCGCCATTGACGGCGCGAGCGCATGGCAGACGCTGACCCGCGTCAAACTGCCCATGCTCATGCCCTCCATTACGATTTGCACCTTTTTAACCGTCACCAACGGCTTTAAGCTCTTCGACCAAAACCTGGCGCTGACCAACGGCATGCCGTCCAACCGTTCGCAGATGCTCGCCCTGAACATCTACGATACGTTTTACGGCCGCACCGGCTGGGCGGGCGCAGGGCAAGCCAAGGCGGTCGTGTTCTGCCTGCTGGTCGTGGGTATCGCGATGATTCAGCTCCGGCTGACCCGTACGAGGGAGGTGCAGCAGTAATGAACGCAGTCATCGGTAAAGCCGACCACAAGCTGACGGCGCGCGGCCGAATCACGAACATGCTACTGACGATCGTGTTTTCGGTGATCTCCGTTGCCTATATCTATCCGCTTGTGGTGATCCTGATTAACAGCTTCAAGGTCAAGGCCTACATCAGCCGCGCCCCCTTCGCCTTGCCGCTGGATAAGATGTTTGCGAGTGGGACGAACTACATAAACGGCGTGGCGAAAACCAACTTCTTCGACGCGCTGAAATGGTCTTTCGTTATCACCGTGCTTTCGGTGTTCGTCATCCTGCTTTGCACGTCAATGTGTGCGTGGTTTATTAGCCGTGTTCACAACAAGTGGACCAAAATGATCTACTTACTGTGCATCTTCTCCATGGTTGTCCCTTTCCAGATGGTCATGTTCACGCTCTCCAAAACCGCCAATGTACTTGGTCTCAACACGCCCATCGGCATCGTGGTGATCTACCTGGGCTTCGGGGCGGGGCTGGCGGTGTTCATGTTCAGCGGGTACATGCGCTCCAGTCCGATCTCCATTGAAGAAAGCGCGATGATCGACGGCTGCGAGCCGTTGCGCACATTTTTCAGCATCGTTTTGCCCATCCTGCAACCAACCTACGTCTCCACCGGCATTCTGGAAGCCATGTGGATCTGGAACGATTACCTTTTACCCTATCTGGTGCTGGACATCAAGCGTTATAAGACCGTCCCCATCGCTGTGCAGTATTTGAAGGGCGGTTACGGCTCGGTGGATATGGGCGCGATGATGGCCACGCTGGTCATGGCGATTGTCCCCATTATCCTGTTCTACCTTCTCAGTCAGAAGTATATCGTGAGCGGCGTCATGGCCGGTGCGGTGAAGGGCTGAAAAGCCGGTTAAGCGCCCGTTTCGGGCATGACCCCCCAAAAAATCTTATATGGCAGTCCCAGCGAGGGCCGCGCATGCGGGCTCCGCCGGGACTGCTTCGCATACGGGTGCGCCTCCCGCGATAGTCCGCGTTTTGATAACGCCTGTTTCGGCAACCCGTTTTTCCGTGTATAATAAGGTTATCTGCGTGAACGGAAAAACGGAACGGATGCCGGCGCGCAGGGAAATGATTCATAAAGCGCGAGGATACGATCACGGCGCCATCAACATCCCGGAAAGAAGGGTTCGGATGAAGGTTTCCAAATCTCCCCATAAACCCCTGATCTTCTATTATATTATTGCCATGGTCGTGCTGATGCTCCTCAACGCGTTTGTTTTCCCCTCGCTGAACAGCGTGCCCGTCAGCGAGGTCGGGTATGATGAATTCATGCGGATGATCGACGCAAAGCAGATCGATCAGGTTTCCATGGGCACTACGGAAATCACCTTTACGTCCAAAGACAGCGGTGGCAACATCCTGTATTATAAAACCGGTTTGTGGCCGGACGCCAATCTGGTGGACCGCCTCTATGCCAGCGGGGCGAAATTCTCGGCGGAAATCCCCACGCAGGCGTCGCCGCTGATGGAATTTCTGATGAGCTGGTTACTCCCCCTCGCGTTCTTCCTGATCGTGGGACAATTGTTGACCCGGTATATGAGCAAACGGATGGGCGGGGGCAACGCGCTTTCCTTCGGGAAAAGCAACGCGCGCATCTATATCGAATCCCAGACGGGAAAAACCTTTGAGGATGTAGCCGGGGAGGACGAGGCGAAGGAGGCGCTGCGGGAGATTGTCGATTTTCTGCATCAGCCCGAACGCTATAGGGAGATCGGCGCGCGCTTGCCCAAGGGTGCGCTGCTGGTAGGCCCTCCGGGCACCGGCAAGACGCTGCTGGCCAAGGCTGTGGCAGGTGAAGCAAAAGTGCCGTTTTTCTCCATCGCCGGCAGCGAGTTCGTGGAGATGTTCGTGGGCATGGGCGCGGCGAAGGTGCGCGACCTGTTTAAGCAGGCGACGGAGAAAGCGCCGTGTATCGTGTTTATCGACGAGATCGATACCATTGGTAAGAAGCGCGACGGCGCCAACGGCTTCGGCGGCAACGACGAACGCGAACAGACGCTTAACCAGCTTTTGACCGAGATGGACGGCTTTGACGCCACCAAGGGCGTGGTGATCCTCGCCGCCACCAACCGGCCCGACAGCCTGGATAAGGCGCTGCTGCGCCCGGGCCGCTTTGACCGCCGCATTCCTGTGGAACTGCCGGATCTGGCAGGGCGCGTGGCGATCCTGAAGGTGCATGCCAAGGACGTGAAAATGGAAGAAAACATCGACTTTACCATCATTGGGCACGCCACCAGCGGCGCCAGCGGTGCCGATTTGGCCAACATCATCAACGAGGCCGCGCTGCACGCCGTGCGCTTCGGTCGTAATATGGTCACACAAATCGATCTGGAAGAAAGCGTGGAGCTTGTCATCGCGGGGTACCAGCGCAAGGGCGCGGTCATCAACGAGAAGGATAAAAAGATCATCGCCTACCACGAAACCGGGCACGCGCTCGTTGCCGCAAGGCTAAAGGATACCGCGCCGGTACATAAGATCACCATCATCCCCCGCACGTCCGGCGCACTGGGGTATACCATGCAGGTGGAGGAGGAGGAACGCGTGCTGATGAGCATGGACGACGCGCTTAACCAGCTCACCATACTCACCGCAGGCCGTGCCGCTGAGGAAGAGGTGTTCCATTCTATCACCTCCGGCGCGAGCAACGACATCGAAAAGGCAACCGCCATCGCGCGCGCCATGGTAACGCGCTTCGGTATGAGCGAGCAGTTCGATATGGTGGCGCTGGAGCAAATCGTAAACCCCTACCTGGGCGGGGAAGCCAACATGGTGTGCAGTTCGGAAACCGCCGCGCGCATCGATGCCGAGGTGGGCGACATTATCCGCAAGGCGCACGTTAAGGCAAGAGAGATATTGGAGCAAAACCGTACACTAATGGATACGCTGGCGAAATACTTGCTGGAGCGAGAGTCCATCACCGGCGAGGACTTTTTGCGAATCATCCGGGAGCATGACCAGGCGATAGCTTGACGTGTATAACTGTTTTGGCGTCAATCGGCGGGCGGGAGCAATCCCGCCCGCCGTTACGTTCCTCCGTGAACGCGCATTTGGTTGTATTTTGTATACAATATGCCGACTGAAAAAGCGTTATTTACAAGAAAAATAGTAGTTGACACGAGGGGGCGCAGGTGGTATTATAGTCAAGCTCGCCTGAGAGCGCCGAACCTTGAAAACGATACAGAGCGAAAGAAGAAACGCAAAGCGCAGTCAATAATTTGAGTAAAGAGTGCTTGATTCTGTGAAGAGATTC
>JAJFVI010000137.1 GCA_021371895.1 Eubacteriales bacterium
GTGGATTCGGCAGGCTATCACCCGCGCCATCGCCGACCAGGCACGCACCATCCGCATCCCCGTTCACATGGTGGAAACCATCAACAAGCTCATTCGGGTTTCCCGCCAGCTTTTGCAGGAATATGGCCGCGAACCCACCCCCGATGAGATCGCCAAGGTTATGAACATCAGCGAAAGCAAAGTGCGCGAGATCATCAAGATCGCGCAGGAGCCGGTATCGCTGGAGACCCCCATCGGCGAGGAAGAGGACAGCCATCTGGGCGATTTCATCCCCGACGAAGAAGCCCCCGCCCCCGCCGAAGCCGCCAGCTTCACCCTGATGAAGGAACAGCTTCTGGACGTGCTGGACACCCTCACCCCGCGGGAGGAAAAGGTATTGCGTCTGCGCTTCGGGCTGGACGACGGCCACCAGCGCACGCTGGAGGAAGTCGGGCGCGTGTTCAAGGTCACGCGTGAGCGCATCCGCCAGATTGAAGCCAAAGCGCTTCGCAAGCTTCGCCATCCAAGCCGCAGCAAGAAACTGAAGGACTATCTGGATTAGCATGAACGCCGCTTTGCCCATCGGCGGGATCGGGACGCAGGAAACGCTTTCCCCCGATGCCCGCCACGCACCCCGCATACCGAAGCTGGACGCACGCCTGCGCGCGGCAGCCGATTGGGTAACGCCCTGCGATACCTGCGCGGATATCGGCTGCGACCATGGTCGTTTCGGCGCGGTGCTGCTTGCGGAAAACCGCTGCCGGCAACTGCTGGCCGCGGACGTGAGCGAAAAGGCGCTGGCTAAGGCCGAAACACGGCTCAAACGCCTCGCCTACCGGAGCCGGACGATCTTCGCCGTCGCCGACGGTCTGGACGCGCTGACCGCCCTGCCCGATGGGCGCGCCGATACGATTTGCATCCTCGGCATGGGTGGAGAGTCCATCGCGGGCATCCTGCGCCACGGCGCGGATCGCCTGCATGGCGCGACGCTGATCATAGGCGCGCAGACTGAGCTTTTACAGGTGCGCTCGGCGATACAACAAAGCGGGTACCGGCTTGTGGACGAGCGCGTCGTGGATGCGGACGGCAGGCAGTACCTGCTTATGCGCGCCCTGCCCGCGCCGGAAACCAACCCGCCCTATACTGAGCGGGAATTGCTGTTGGGCCCGTGCCTGCTGCATGCACTGCCCGCGGAGTGGCAACCGTGGCTCCTTCGCAAGGAACGACTGCTGGACGCCGCCTCCAAAGCCATGCGCGCCGCCAACCTGGCGCGGAACGCTGGGCGGCTGGCCGAAACGGAAGCGGAACTGCGTTATACGCGGGAGGCCCTTCTGGCACTTGCCAGACGGCAAGAAGAAAACAAGATCGAAAAGGAGATTGACCAATGACCGTCGGAGATATTTTAGCTTGGTTGGACAGCATTGCTCCGTTTGCCTCGCAGGAGGATTTTGACCAATGCGGTATTCAGCTGGGCGATCCGTCCGCCGAAGTGCACAAAGTGCTTTTCGCGCTGGATGCCACCCTGCCCATTGTCCAGGAAGCCGAAAAACTGGGCGTTGATCTGATCATTACCCATCACCCCATTATGTTTGGCGGCATTAAACACATCCGCTACGATAACCCAGAAAACGCTTTAGTCGCGGAGATTGCCCGCGCACACATCCACATGATTGCCACGCATACCAACATGGATCAGGCGCCTGGCGGCATCGCCGACGCCCTTGCCGAAACGCTGATGCTGCAGAATATCGCTCTCGCGGGCGAAAGCCGCTACATCCGTGTGGGAACGCTGCACGAAGCGATGACCGCACGAGCCTTTTTGCCGGTTGTCAACCGCCTGCTCACAACGCACGCGCGCCTGTACGGCAATCCCGAAACCCGCCTTACCCGCGTCGCGGTTGGGTCGGGCGCTATCGGCGAAGGATACGCCGACGCCGCACAGGCCGGCGCGCAGGCCTTCGTGGTGGGCGAAATTAAACACAGCGATCTGATCGCCGCGCAGGCACTGGGCCTGACGGTGTTCGAAGCTGGGCATTACCCGACCGAGCAGCCCGGCCTCGTCGCCCTGTACCGCCGTTTTTCACAGGCTGCGCTTGCCGGCCACTGGCCGCTGGAAGTGCTGCTGACGGCACTGCATCCCTACGATTGCACCGTCTGACGGGCAACGTTGGGAATCCGTCCCCGCTCCACCGGGAGTATCGCAAACCGCTTAAGGAGGATACCATGGAACAAATCGAGATGTTGTGGGAATTCCAACAGGCCGATATGGAGGCCGACACGCTGGAGACCGAGATCAAGCGTTCACCCAACCGTTTGGCGCTGAAAAAGAACCGGGATTTCCTTTTAGAACAGCAGACGGCCGTCCGGCAAATCGAGGAAGAGGTCGCCCAGATGCTGGATCGTGTGGACATCATTAAGGACGCGATCCTTTTGCAGCAGGAGCAGCTGAAAGCCCTGCAGGCGCGCTTGGAGGAAAACCCGCCCGCGAACCTGGAAGAGGCACAGGCCTTTGCCCAGGACGCGCAAAGGCTGGTGGGCGGCATCCAGAGCTACGAGCAGGAAATGCGGCGTATCCAGCAGGAGGCGGCCGACCACGAACGCGCGCAGAAGGAGATCACCGTGAAATTCTCCCGCGTCCGGGCCGAATACGAAACGCAGAAGATCGCCTATGAGGACGAATATAAAGAGCAGATGAAGGCGCTGGAAGATAAACGGCACGCAGCCCAGGAGAAGGGAAAGGACATCGATCCCAACCTGATGGAGCGATACCAGACCATCAAAAAGCATTGCGTGCCCCCGGTCGCCAAGCTGGTGGACGGGCAGTGCGGCGGCTGCTACATGGGCCTTCCGCAGGTAACGCTTCGCAACCTCAAGTCCGGGGCGAAGCTTATTGAGTGCGAGTCCTGCGGCCGGATGATCATTCAACTGTAGCGCAACCACCCCGTAAAAATGCGCGGACGTCGCAGGGCGTTCGCGCTCCTGCTTTTTAGGAAAGGAATCGAACCAACCATGGACATGCTATCCATCATCGAGAAAAAGAAATTGCGCAATCCTCTGAACGAGGAAGAGATCGATTACTTCGTTAGCGGCGCCGCTCGCGGCGTGTTGGAGGATTATCAGCTCGCGGCGCTGCTGATGGCGATCCGCCTCAATGGGATGGATCGCGATGAAACCAGCCGCCTGACCCTTGCTATGACCCGCTCCGGCACTATGGCGGATCTCTCCGCTATCCGGGGCGTAACGGTAGATAAGCACTCCACCGGCGGCGTAGGCGATACGACCACCCTTGTGCTGGCTCCGCTGGTGGCGGCCTGCGGCGTACCCGTCGCCAAGATGAGCGGCCGGGGCCTGGGGCATACCGGCGGAACGCTGGATAAGCTGGAAAGCATCGCCGGGTTTCAGGTGGAACTGACCATGGAGGCATTTATCCAACAGGTGCAGCGCATCGGCCTGGCGGTAATCGGGCAAACCGGCACCCTCGCCCCGGCGGATAAGGCGCTTTACACCCTCCGGGATATTACCTCCACCGTGGACAGCCTGCCGCTGATCGCCTCCAGCATTATGAGCAAGAAACTCGCCAGCGGTGCGCAGGCAATCGTGCTGGACGTGAAAACGGGCTCTGGCGCAATCATGCAGACGCTGGAGAAAAGTGTGGAACTTGCGCAGGTCATGGTGCATATCGGCGCCGACGCGGGGCGGCACATGGTGGCGCTGGTCACCGATATGGACGAACCGCTGGGCAGCCACGTGGGCAACGCTCTGGAGGTGAAGGAAGCCATCGACGTGCTTTGCGGGCGTGTAACCGGCCCGCTCATGACCCTCTCGCTCGCGCTGGGCGCGCAGATGCTGTTGGCGGCGGGCGCGGCTCAGACCGCCGAAGAAGCCGAGAACAGGCTTTCCGAAGCGCTGTATAGCGGCCGGGGGCTGGAGAAGTTCCGGCAGATGATCATCGCCCAGCAGGGCGACCCGCGCGTATGCGACGATGTGACTTTGCTGCCGCAAGCCCCCGTATCCGCAATCGTCCCCGCACCCCAAACCGGTTATGTGCAAAGCATGGAGACCACACGGCTGGGAAACCTGGCGCGGAGTCTGGGCGCCGGCAGGCGTAAAAAGACCGATGTCATCGACCCCAGCGTGGGTTTCGTGCTGCACCGCCGCGTAGGCGAGCAAATCAGCCGGGGCGAGGCGTTGGCAACGCTTTACTGTAAAACCGAGGCAGACGCGCAAGCCGCGAAGGCGGAGCTTCTCGCTGCCATACTTATCGGGCCGCAACCGGCCAAGCCCCTTAAGCTCATCCATGCGTTGGTCACGCCGGACGGCGCAACCTTGCTGTAAGCGCACTGCTTTCCGACCCTCTCGTCCGGTATTTTTCGCGGACAATGGCTGCCGCGGGGTTGTAAACTATCGTTCTTGGGGAAGAAATTCCATTCACAGTTCCGTTTGATTTTCGAAGAACCTATTTTTTGCAATCTCGTTTCCCATGGGAAGGAGAGGAATCGCATGAAATTGACCCGCATCATCCCGGCCATCGCGCTTGCTGTGCTGCTTACACTGACCTCCGCGTCCGCTCTGGCTAAGGACGTAACCGCCTTTACGTCGGACGATCTGAACGTGAACGCCGCTTATGCCGGCGTGACGCCCACGGACGTACACGCGGTGTTCGGCTCGCCCGTTTCCTCCGAAACGGTCGATGTGCCCGCCACAGGGGAAACACAGGTGCTGTGGCATTACAACGGTCTGACGCTCACCTTTACCAGTGAGGCGCTGATCGCCGCTCGCTGGACAGATCCGGCGCTTATCGGCCCGCGCGGCCTGCGGGTCGGCGATGGCGAGGAAACGGTGCTGAGCGCGTTTTTCCAGGATCAGACACAGACAGACGCCGACGTACTTTATACCGCGGGTTGGGTGAAGGAGCAGGGGATGCAATTGCCGCCCAGCGGCGTGATTTCCCACGACACGGACGGTACCTTTACCATCCGCTACCTCGCCCCCATGGAGCCGTACAGCGAGGACGTGCTCGCCGATCCCATGAATTTTGTCTATCAAAGCCATGCGTCCCTCACGTTCGTCTTTGACGTAGACGGCACCGTGAGTGATATCATATGGAGCGTTTCGTCGCTGGCGGAATAAGCCGTGCCAGCGCGATATGCCTGATCGCGCGAAAGCCATGTTCCGTCGATTGACAGCCCTGACGGCGCATGCTATAATTTCATTAAATGCATACCATGAGGGAGTAATTCGCGTGCAAGCGCAGTCTGGTCAACAACACTGCAGGCTTTACCGCCTGCCTGGCCAGCTTTAATGAGTGAGACTCATGTACAGCCTTGCCTGTATATGAGTTTTTCTTTTACAGGCGAATATGGAAAGGAGCCACCCACTTGAATTACTACGCAGAAAACCACAACGCGGTGCTTCAAGCGCTAGCTACCTCAAAGCATGGGCTAACCGCCGCGGAGGCGGATGCGCGGCTGGCGCAAGGCGGGAAAAACAAGCTGATTGAAGGCAAAAAAACCACGCTACTCAAGCGTTTCCTCTCCCAACTGGCCGATCCGATGATCATCGTGCTGCTGGTCGCGGCGGCGCTCAGCGGTGTTACCTCCTTCTACGCGGGCGAATCCTTCGCCGATGTGTTCATCATTCTGTTTGTGGTCGTGCTCAACGCTGTGTTGGGTATGGTTCAGGAAAGCAAGGCCGAGGAAGCCATCGCCGCGCTCAGGGAGATGACGGCCTCCACTTCCAGGGTGTGGCGCGACGGCCAGCTGACCCAAGTGAAAAGCGAAGACCTTGTGATGGGCGACGTGATCGCGCTGGAAGCGGGCGACGCCGTTCCCGCGGACGCACGCATTCTGGAATGCGCCAGCATGAAGGTGGAGGAAGCCGCACTGACCGGCGAATCCGTACCTGTGCTTAAAACCAGCGAAACCCTTGATAACGAAGGCGAGATTACGCTGGGAGACCGTAAAAACATGCTCTACATGGGCAGCATTGTGGTATACGGGCGCGGCGTGGCCGTGGTATGCGGCACGGGGATGCAAACCGAGATGGGAAAAATCGCCACTGCCCTCAACCAGGCGGAGGACGAGGCAACCCCCCTGCAAAAGAAACTCGCGGGTCTGAGCCGCATTCTCACCTGGCTGGTGCTTGGCATCAGTGTGGCCATTTTCGTGATGGGCGTGCTCAAAGCCGGCCGCTTCAGCGCCGGTGTGCTCATCGATACGTTCATGCTGGCCGTGAGCCTCGCGGTGGCAGCGATTCCCGAAGGGCTTGCCGCCGTCGTAACCATCGTGCTCTCCGTCGGCGTAACCAGAATGAGCAGGCACAACGCCGTGATCCGCCGCCTGAGCGCCGTGGAAACGCTGGGTTGCACACAGATCATCTGCTCCGATAAAACCGGCACGCTTACCCAGAACCGGATGACCGTGGTGGACACAGCAAGCGCCGACGACGATCTGCTCGCCAAGGCCATGGCGCTATGCTCCGATGCGGAACTGGACGAGCACGGAGTAGCCGTGGGCGAACCTACCGAGTGCGCGTTGGTGGCTCACGCGGCCAAACGGGGATTTCCCAAACCCGAGATCAGGGAAAATTACCCCCGCGTAGGTGAAGCCCCCTTTGACAGTATGCGTAAAATGATGAGCACCATCCATCGGGATGACCAAGGATATATCCAGTTCACCAAAGGCGCGCCGGACGAGATTCTCGCACGGTGTACCCGGATACTGAGCGCAGAGGGAGAAATCCCGATGACCGAGGCTCACCGCGAAGCCGTCATGCGCCAGAACAAGAGCATGGCCGATCGCGCTCTGCGCGTGCTGGCAGCCGGCAGCCGCAGGTACGAATCACTTCCCGATACCTTCGAGCCGGAGACGCTGGAAAGCGGACTCACTTTCATCGGACTGACCGGTATGATCGACCCCATCCGTCCCGAGGTGCCGGGTGCGCTCAAGAAGTGCCGCACGGCCGGCATCCGCGTGGTTATGATCACCGGTGATCATATCGACACGGCCATCGCCATCGCTCGTGAGCTGACCATCCTCGCCGACTCCTCGCAGGCGACGTTGGGGCAGACCGTCGGCGCAATGACCGACGAGGAGCTATACGAGGCTGTGGAGCGTTACAGCGTATACGCACGCGTACAGCCCGAGCATAAGGTGCGTATCGTCAACGCCTGGAAACGGCGCGGTAAAATTGTCGCCATGACGGGCGACGGCGTAAACGACGCGCCGAGCATCAAGGCCGCCGATATCGGCGTGGGCATGGGCATCACCGGCACGGACGTCACCAAGAACATAGCCGATATGATCCTCGCGGACGATAACTTCGCCACCATCGTAGGCGCGGTGGAGGAAGGGCGCAGAATCTATCTGAACATCCGCAAGGCGATTCAGTTTTTGCTTTCTTCCAACCTCAGCGAGGTCGTGGGCATCTTCGCGGCCACCATGCTGGGCTTTACACTGTTGCAGCCCGCGCATATCCTCTGGATCAATCTCATTACCGACAGCCTGCCCGCGCTTGCCCTCGGCATGGAAAGCGGCGAAGCCAACGCTATGCGCAGGCCGCCGCGTGACAGCGCGGAAGGCATTTTCTCCGGCGGAGTGGGCATCGATATTGCTTATCAGGGGTTGCTGGTCGCGGCGCTCACACTGTTTGCGTATCTGGTCGGCCACCGTATCCAATCTGGGTTATGGGATCTGGTTAACAGCCCCGATGGCACAACCATGGCGTTTCTCACCATGTCGATGGCGGAGGTATTCCAGGCGTTCAACATGCGCTCACAGCGCGGTTCCCTGTTTACTATCAGAAAGCAGAACTGGCTTCTGTGGGGCGCGGCGGCGCTGGCGTTTGTCCTTACTGCGTCCGTGATTTATGTGCCTTTCCTGCGCGATGCCTTCGGGTTTACAACCATCAGCCTGGCCGAGTATGCAATCGCCATGGGGCTGGCAGCGCTCATCGTACCGCTGGTCGAGTTGGTTAAATGCTTCCAACGGTTGAGCGAGAAGCGCCTCCGAAACCGAAAACGCAAATTATCCGATAAATAATCCAGGGCAGTTCCAACAGCCCTGACCTGATCAGCAGGCTCGGAGCAAGCGTTGGTTATCCCTGACATGTCAAACGGGCACCCCGCTACTGGCGGAGCGCCCGTATGTTTTGATCTCCAGCGATTGTCACTCCAAAAAATCCTCAACGGCTCTATTTCACGCATGCCTTTTCATCATGGCCGCCGCGGGAATCGCCAGAAAGATGAGCCAGCCCGGGTGCCACAGATGAAAGAAGAAACCCAGCACCAGGTAGATCAGCGTGATCATTACGGGGTTCAGCCACCGTTCCGCCTCGTTTTTCGGCTTCATATAGTACAGCGGGATGGTGAGGAACAATAGCCAGCCCGGATGCCACAGGTTGAACACGAATCCCAGCAACAGGTAAAGCCCCGTAACGAACAGCGGGTATCCCCCACCGCGTTTTTCCGCTTCCCGCTGTTTTGCATCTTCCTGCGCCTTTTGCTGTGCCTCGTAGTAACTTCCCTCCGGCCCTAACGCGTCGTTGGTATCGGGCATGTGTCTCTCTCCTTTTCATCCATGTTTCGGGGCTGGGTTGTTCGTCGCCTGTACTTCTTTGCGCCCTATCCGGCGGAGCGGTTCAGGCTTCCGGTTCCAACAGGCCCAGATCGCCATCCTTGCGCAAGTAGAGCACATTGGTGCGATCCGTATCGATGTTGACGAATACGAAGAAGCTGTGCCCCAGCAGTTCCATCTGCATCGTGGCGTCGTCCACCGACATCGGCCTTACGGTGAAGGTCTTATTGCGCACGACTTGGAGCTTCTCTTCCTCTGCGAAGGACACTTCCTCGACGAATTCGAGTTCGTTGCTTGCAAACGCATCCGAACGCAGCCGTTGGCCCAGCTTGGTGCGATGCTTGTGAATCTGCTTTTCCAGCTTCGCCAGCGCCTGATCAATACAGACGTAGAGGTTATCCTCATTGCTGGCTTCCGCGCGCAGCACCACGCCATCGAAAGGCACGGTGATCTCGCAGGTGCGGCGGTTGTTCTTCTCCCGAATCAAGCGTACCAAAACTTCCGTTTCGGGGTTCAGGTAACGTTCCATTTTATTGATCTTCTTCATCACACGCTCGGTGATGCCACTGGATACGACCATGTTTTTTCCGGTGATGACTGTCTTCATTGCAGTAGCTCCTTTGCGAAAAAATCAAGTGACGAGTTTCCATCGTCCCGCGTATTTCCCGTTGAACAGGCCATGGGAACCACGCTCCTTTCGGCTGCCGCCGGTGTTTTCTTTCACAGGTATAAATTTCGACGTCGGGTTTATCTTCCCCTTCCCCTAACGTTTGAAACAGGGGTATCGCCGTGTATTTGCTTTACAGGATTACTATAC
>JAJFVI010000172.1 GCA_021371895.1 Eubacteriales bacterium
CGAACGCGCCGAAGGTGGTAATGCGCACCACTTTGCCGGTCGCCACGGAGCCTTCGGGGTATTTCTGCGGGGCCAGATCCCAGGGCTTGGGCTGCATCTGCTTAAGGCCGAGTTGAATGCGCTCGCGCTCAGGGTCCAGGCTCAGGATCTTGACCTCGACCTCCTGGTCGGGATGCACGATCTCCGAGGGATGCTTGACATGCGACCAGCTCAGGTCGGTTACGTGGATCAGGCCGTCCACACCGCCGATGTCCACGAACGCGCCGAAATCAGTCAGGCGGCGGACGATACCCTTGATCACATCGCCCTCGTGCAGCGCGGACCAGACTTCCGACTTTTTAGCGGAAGCCTCTTCCTTGATGACGGCCTTGCGGCTGGCGACGATGCGGCGCTTCTGATCGTCTACCTCGATGATCTTCAACCGAAGCGTCTGACCTACGAACTCGCCGATTTTTTCCACATAGCGGTTGGAGAGCTGCGACGCGGGCACGAATGCGCGCACGCCGTCCACGTTGCAAATCAAGCCGCCCTTGACAACTTCCTTGCCGATGCCTTCTACGAACTCGCCTTTTTCGTACTTCTCAACAATGACCATGAACGCCTTGCGGGTGAGAATGTTGCGCTGAGACAGCAGCACGTTTCCCTCGCCGTCGTTTACCTTGACGACTTCCACTTCAATCTCGTCGCCTAGCTTAACATCCTGCGTTATCAGGTCTTCGCGTTTGATCAATCCATCGGATTTGAAGCCGATATTGACGCAAACTTCGTCGTCCGTAATCTGGACGACCGTACCGGTAACCGACTGTCCGGGTCTGATTTTCACCAGGGTGGCTTCCAGGTCAGCCATAAAGCTGTTCTTGTCCGCCTCCTCGCCGGCAACCCGCTGTTCCATCTGTTCCTTGTCAGTCATGCGTGTGACAACCTCCTTAAGTGACCAATCCGGCGTGCTCGCACCGGCGGTGATTCCGATTGATTCCGTATGGATATCTGCAAAGCCCGGCGGAATATCCGCCGCGCGCTCCACCAATAACGTCCGCTTGCAAATGCGAATGCAAGTTTCGTAAAGCTTGCGGGTGTTGGCGCTGTTCAGGCCGCCGACGACCAGCATGGCGTCCACACGCGCGGCGAGACGCCTGGCTTCGTTCTGCCTGAGCACCGTGGCGGTGCAAATGGTGTCTTCCGTGGTCAGGTTGCGTACCCTGCGCCTAAGTGCCGGCAGGATCGATTCCCACTCCTCATGCGGAAACGTGGTTTGCGCCACAGCCAGCGCTTCATCCAATTCGGGCAGCTGCTCAGCTTCGGGCAGATCGTGTACGGTGTACACCGTTCCGCCGCACCAGCCGATGGTACCCACCACCTCGGGGTGGTCGTGCATTCCCACAAGGATCACCGTTTTTCCCCCTGCGCTGTACCCGGCAACGATGTCGTGCAGGCGCTTGACGTAGGGGCAGGTGAGATCGATTGTTTTGAGCTTCAGGTCTTCCAGCTCGCGATAGACCGCCGGCGCCACGCCGTGGCTGCGGATAATCGCGCTGCGTCCGTCGGCCTGTGCGGGCGAAGTGACCGCGCATACGCCGATAGTTTCCAGCCTGCGGATGACCTCAGGGTTATGCACCAGCTCCCCAATGGTGACGATACCCTTCTCCGTACGGGCGGCTTTTACGGTCTCGTCTACCGCGCGGCGTACGCCCATGCAGAATCCGGCATTTTTTGCCACTATCAAAGGCATGCTTTGCCCTCCGCCAATCCCTTCGGAGCAGAACCAATTATGCTATTCGCTAAAATTCTGCTCATTCCTTCTTTTTTCGCACGGAAACCATAAAAAACGCGCATCACGGCTGGCTTGCTTTCGCGTTGGGCGCGTACATATGCGCCATATCGCGGTAAAGCAGGGTGATTTTTGCAAGCACTTCTTCGCATGCCTCGCGGTTGGTTCCCTTTTGCGCGATGTCTGAAACGGCGAACGGCTTCCCGTAATAACATTCGATCCGTTTGAACAGCCGGGGCCTTTGCGATATATAGACGGGCAGCAGGGGCACGTCTCCCCGCAGGGCGATCATCGCCACGCCGCTTTCCAATTCTTCCATCAGAGTCTTCTTAAAGCGCGTTCCTTCCGGGAAAATCCCCAGCACATGCCCTTGGGCAAGGGTTTGCAGGCAAGCGCGCATGGCGGCTATATCCGTTTTATGCCGTTCGACGGGGATGATGCGCAGGTTACGGTACATAAGCCGTGCCAGGGGGTTACGGATCAGTTCCTTTTTCCCCAGGTAGCGGATCTGGTAGCGTTTGATTTTCCAACCAACTAAAAACGGATCGAGCATGTGGTTGTGGTTGCCAATCAGGATGTATGGCGCGTCCAGCTCCGTATTATCCAGTCCCCTGTAGCGCACGGGGAAAATGACGCGGAACACGAAAGCGGAAAGCACCATCGCCAATCGGTATAAGAAGGAAAGCCGCTCGCGCGGTTTTGCACCCCGCCGGTTTCCGGCCAGGCGCGCTTCCAGCAGCGATAGAATCCGTTCGGCCACCTGTTCCCGCGTCATCCCGTCGGTATCCAGCGTTACCGCGTCCTGGGCGGCGCGCAGGGGATCAATGGCGCGGGTGGAATCCTGCCTGTCGCGCACAATCACATCCTGCAGCACGGTTTCGTAGTCCGCCTGCGCTCCTTTGGCCGCCATCTCCTCGTAGCGGCGGCGCGCGCGCGTCTCGGAGGAAGCGGTAAGGTAGACCTTCAGCGTCGCCTCGGGCAGCACGCGCGTGCCGATGTCCCGTCCATCCAGGATCATGGATTGACGGCTGGCAATCTTCTGCTGCAGGGCGACCATCAGCTTGCGCACAGCGCCAAGCGTTGCGCAATCCGACGCGGCCATGCTGATTTCCGGCGTGCGGATGAGCCCGGTTACATCCTTGCCGTTGACGCAGGTTATTTGTTTACCCTGCGAAAAGCGCACGTCGATCTTCACGCGCCGCGTGAGCGCCTCCACGGCTTGTACGTCGCGCACGGTCAGTCCCTCCGCGAACATCTGATACGCAAACGCGCGGTACATCGCGCCCGTGTCCAGGTGCGGCACTTTCAGCCTGCGGGCCAGATCATCCGCGACGGTGCTTTTCCCGGCGCCGCCAGGGCCGTCGATGGCGATAGTGAAGTATTTCAAACAATTCATCCTTCCCTGAGGGGGCACCGGGAGCGCATCATTGGGAAGAGGATAGCAATCCTCTCCAAGCCTTTCCCCCGATGATTCTACGGTTTATATAATATTCGTACACGTATCGGCAGTTGTTCGTCCGCCTGACAGCCGCCCGCGCACAGGGATACCGCAGGCGTAGCAAGCGACATCCTTCAGATGGCACGATGCCCAAGGCCAACGCAAATCTCATCCAGATGTCCAAGCCCGATGCCGAAAAACAGCGCTACCGCCACGTGATCGTGGTAACGGGCCACCCCGATCTTCCCCCCGACACTTAACCCCAGTGCTTTGGGGGTAATCTGGTTGAGGGCTTCGCGCGCGGCGCCTGCCACGCCGCCTTCTTCGAGGTGGCTGTCTCCGATGACGCCCTCGCGCCTGGCGGCAACCACCGCACGCTCCACGATGCGGATGATCGATGGCACGAACTCACCGCCGAAATCAGTCGCCGCAGTGGCGATGTCCTCCAGCGCCAGCGTCTTTTTAATCAGCAGTTCTTCTTCCCGCGAACGGGACATGCTCATCTCGATCGCCGCGCGGGCCACATCGCGGCTGCCGGGCAAGATCTGTGTTTGCATACGCTGTCTCCTTCCATGCGCGTCGCACGGTTGCATCGTCTTACTTTCCCGTTTATTATACCATGCTTTCCCTGCATGGCAATTGTTTTTACGCCTGTGAAAAGGCGCAAAAACGTCTGTTTGCAGCGAAAAAGCGCAGTAAAAAGCTCTTCCGCCGCTTGGGCTGGAAGAGCTTTTGAGCTCCCAAAGTGCCGCTGCATCTGGCTTTTTCACCCGCTATGTATAAGCAGGCCGGTGCTCTATCGTCAGCATTAGCCTTCCCCTGACGTCTTTCAACGGGGGCATGACAGCCGGTGGCGAACGCGAGCTCCATTTAGAAAGTGTGGGTAAAAACAAGATGCTGGCGCACACTTCAGGAAGGTCTCTATACAATATTATAGGACATCGCCACGCGGATGTCAAGCACGCGGGCGCGTCAACCGCGCTCACGACGTTCTGCGCGCTTCCCATGGTGTATGGGCAATCGCCTTTTCGCGGGCGACGGCGATGCGGCATCCCAAGTCTCCTGTTTCGGGCGCTGCCGAACAGGCGCACTTATTGTATCATCAAAGTCCTGCAAGTCATTTATAAAGTATGAATTAATTCTAATATTTCTGTTTATGGTAAATTTTATATTGCTTCTTATTTTTAAATCGTCTATAATAAGTTTCAGTTCCTCCCCCCCCTTCAGCGTGTGGCACGTGTCCATTCATCGTTGTGCAGCGCGAGATAGAGGTCGTTTTCCAACGCGTTATATTTACATTTTCATCATTCGGCCCGCGTTTCAGCAGCCCGGACCGGCTTCCACCGGGCACGTTTTCCGCGTCGGTGCAGAAACCCAAAACCAGCAAGCATCCAACAACGAGCGTAAGAAAGCAAATATTCATATAGTAAAGGGATGATCTGTCCATGTGGAAAGGCGAGGCACGACAAATGTATCAAAATCGAATGGGGCTTGCGCTGGTACTGCTTCTACTGGCAACCTGCGCAATCGGTACGGCAGGCGCGCAGGAAAGCGCGGAAACGGGTTACTCCGTCGACGCTGTCATCGTGATGGACCAAAGCGACTCAATGAACGGCAGCGAAGCCAAAGTGAAAAACGACCCGTATAACAACCGGCTGGACGCGGCGGCGATGTTCATCGCCATGTGCGATATGAACGGTTCCCGCGTTGCGTTCGTGCCGTTCGCGGGCACCGTACAGAGTTATGGTGACAATGATCTTGTGGATATCAGCAGCCTCAGCGTGCGTACGGACAAAATCGCGCAAATCGACGCGCTGCGCAACAAATCCACCGCATCCGATACCGATTTGGGCGCAGCGCTGAGCAAAGCGGTCGATATGCTGTTGAAACGCACCGATACTGCCAACAAACCCATGATCGTCGTCCTCACAGACGGTGATAATTCATTAACCAACGAAAGAAGATACGCCTATAAATCCGCCTACGTGTGGAATGAGGCAGCGCAACGCTTTATATATACCAAATTTACCGGCGACTACAACACCGCCATGGCGGATAAACTGATGCGTTC
>JAJFVI010000053.1 GCA_021371895.1 Eubacteriales bacterium
GCGGCCCTGCCGCGCAGCGTGGGTGGCATCATATACGGCTTGAACCACTACGCGCAGATCCCCAGCGCGCAGTTGGAGTGGCACGGGCATAACGATTTCTACAAGGTCGTCAGCAACGCGGGCACGGCGTGGCTGTATGGCTGCTCCAGCGTCAACTGTTCAATGCTGGGCATAGGCGAGCGCACTGGTAATTGCCCGTTGGAAGCCATGGCCATCGAGTATCAGGCGCTGCGCGGCACCGACGACGGCATGGATCTGACTGTGATTACCGAGATCGCGGAATATATGGAGCGGGAGATCGGCATCGAGATCAGCCCGCGGCAGCCGTTCGTGGGCCGGCACTTCAACGTGACGCGCGCCGGCATCCATGCCGACGGGATGCTCAAGGATGAGGAGATCTACAACATCTTCGACACCACCAAAATCCTCAATCGCCCGGCGTCCGTGGCGGTGGACAGCCACAGCGGCCTGGCGGGCGTGGCGCACTGGATGAACAGCTTTTTCCGTCTCAAGGGAGAAAATACCGTCGATAAGCAGGATTCCACGGTGGTGGCCGTAAAGGCGCTGGTGGATACGCTGTACACCGAAGGCCGCAATACCGTGATGGGCGATGAGGAATTGGAGATCATGGTACGCAAGGTGGATGTAGGACGTTATCAGGATCTGCTGCTTCATAAGCATAAGAAATGAGTTACGCGCCTGCGGCGCGGCCAAAGGGTTGAAAACCCTTTGGAATCCCAAGAGCAGGGCGTGCGCCCTTTGGGGCGCAGGGCGCGGGGTTCCGTGCCTGTGGGCACGAGTATACGCTTGTGGGTGCAAGCACGGGGTTCCGCCTCTGCGGAGGCGGGCAGGGGCTTTCCGCTCGCCCCTGCATCCTTCGGTGTCGTCTTTTAAAGACAGGATAGTCGTCCGGTCAACCGCCATTGTTTGCACACTTGTCAGGGCTGTGCGGACAGGCGCGGTAGGACCGGACGACTATCTTGTATTCCCAAGGAAGTATTGCGCCCCTTTAACGAAGCAAGTGTCCGAAGGTTTCCAAAGGGCGAGCGGAAAGCCCTTTGGTGCGCCTCGCAGGGCGCATTCCCCTGCCCGCATCCGCAGGTGCGGAAACCTTGCGCCCCATAGGGCGCATTCCCTCTGCCCGAGCTCACAGGGCGCATTCTCCTGGGATTCCAAAGGGTATTGGAAACCCTTTGTGCGTGCCCGCAGGCACGGAACCCCCCGCGCCCCTGCGCCGAGGTGAGCGCAACCACCTTAACCTTTTGCCTTTCAGGCAATCACCCTGCTCCCATTGATGCTGATGGTTTGCCCGGTCATCATGGCGGTGTCCTCGCCGCAAAGCCAGAGCGCGCAGCGAGCGATTTCCATGGGTTCACACAAGCGGCCCAGAGGCGTTTCCTGTTCGATGCGACGCAACGCGTCCTCATCAAATTCGTTAAGCATGTCCGTGCGGGTGGCGCCGGGGGCGATGGCGTTTACGGTGATGCCGCTGGGGCCAACCTCCTGGGCGAGTGCCTTGGTGAAGCCCAAAAGCCCCGCTTTCGCCGCCGAGTAGGCGACCTCCATGCTGCCGCCCACCATGCCCCAGATGCTGGAGATGTTTACAATCCGCCCGGATTTGCGTGCAATCATGCCGGGCAGCACGGCTCTTGTTGCGTAAAACGCGCCGGACAAGTTAACGTCCAGAACGTGCCGCCATTCTTCGTCGGTGGTATCCTGCAATTGCCGGGTCAGCGAAACGCCGGCGTTGTTAATCAGCGCGTCAATGTGACTGAGGTGAGAAAGCGCCTGTTTGGCGGCAAGATTCACCTCGGCGCTCACACCGACGTCCGCTTGCAGCGCAAGGGCGCCCGTTGCAGCAACGAGCGCCTTTGCGTCGGAATCGGAAGAATGGTAAAGAAACGCCACACGCCAGCCAGCCTGTGCGAAAGCTCGCACGCAGGCCGCGCCGATTCCACGGCTTCCGCCCGTGATGAGTACGGTGCGCATCGGCGGCCTCCTTTTAATCGTCAGGAATGGGGCAGCTTAAAACATCTTCTTTTTCCACAAAAAGATGAATGCAACCAGCGCGGTGATTAGGCTCATGCCCACAACCGCCCAAAAGCCCCACGGCGTCCCCTGAAAGGGAACGGGGGTGTTCATCCCCCAATAGGCGGCGAACAGCGTTGGAACAGAAATGATGACCGTCAGGCTGGTGAGGATCTTCATGACGATATTGAGGTTGTTGGAGATAATGGAAGCGTACGCGTCCATCATGCCGCTCATAATATCACGGTAGATGGCGCACATCTCGATGGCCTGTTTGTTTTCGATAATGACGTCTTCCAGCAGGTCGGCGTCCTCGGGGTATTTGCGCAGCATATCCATGCGCATCATTTTTTCCAGCACCATCTCGTTACCCTTCAGGGAGGTGGAAAAATAGACCAGCGATTTTTCCAATTGCATCATCTGGATCAGTTCGCTGTTGCGCAGGCTTTCCTGCAGGCGCTTATGTACGAAGGTGCTGGCTTTGTCGATTTGCTTTAAGTAAGACAGATATCGGCTCGCGTTTCGGTTGAGCAATTGCAGGATGAAGCGCATGCGCTTATTCGTCCAGAAACCGCGAATGCGTTCCTCGGTAAAATCGTTAATTATGGCGCTCTCTCGCGTCGCCACGGTGATGATCACGTCGTCCACCATGATGATGCCCATCGGGATGGTGGAATAACTGAAACCGTTATCTTCCGCTTCCACGTAAGGAACGTCCACAATGATCAGCGTCTGATCGTTATCCCGTTCGATACGCGCGCTTTCCTCTTCGTCCAGCGCCGCTAACAGATAGGTCGGATCCAGCGCGAAGCGCGCGTTAAGACCCTCGATCTCCTCGCGGGTGGGATTCTGCAGATGGATCCAGCAACCCTTTTCAAATGTGTTGATTTGGGTCAGATGATCGTCTACCGTCAGAAAAATCTTTTTCATCACAAAAACCTGCCCTTCTGATCGTCGTGCTGAAGCGCGACGTTGCTTCCGAGCAGGCCCTGACGTATGTTGATTTCGGCAAGGACAATCCTACCGCGTATGCCCTTTCCGCGCGGCCTCTCGGAGCGTATGAAATTGTCGGGTGCGATAGGCCGATAAAGTGCTTCGACTGTACGGGTCCGCGTCCACTTGCGCTCCTCCTTGTCGTTGGATTTACTGGAGAAGTCCAAACTTCTCCTAAAGCTATCATAGTCTTTCATATCTGTTCTGTCAACCGAAAACCCGTGCTTTTTTTCTGCCGCTGCGGCGCGATTGCCAAGCCTGGACGCCTATGCTATAATACAGCGTATTCGCAAGGCGGCGCTGTGATAAACGGGCTCTTTTCCGGCCTGATTTTTGATCGGAGAGTGCCTTATCGTATGCCGACCGAAAGGGAGAACGACCGTGAAACTGATGATCCAGATTCCCTGTTATAACGAGGCGGAAACCCTGACCGTCGCGCTTAACGACCTGCCCAAACAGATCGACGGGATTGATGAAATCGAAATTCTCATCATCGACGACGGCAGCAAGGACGACACCGTTAAGGTCGCGCGCGCTTGGGGCGTCAACCACATCGTCAGCTTCACGCGCAACAAAGGGCTGTCCAAGGGTTTTATGGCAGGGCTGGACGCGTGCCTTCGCAACGGTGCGGATATCATCGTCAACACCGACGCGGATAACCAGTACTGCGGGCAGGATATTGAAAAGTTGGTTGCCCCCATCCTTCGCCACGAGGCGGATATCGTGATCGGTGAACGCCCCATTGACGACATCGAGCACTTTTCGCCGCTCAAAAAGAAGCTGCAGCGCTTTGGCAGCTATATCGTGCGCAAGGCGTCCCGCACCGACGTGGCCGACGCCCCCAGCGGATTCCGCGCCTACTCCCGCGAGGCGGCCATGAGCGTAAACGTCATCAACAACTATACCTACACGCTGGAAACGATCGTGCAGGCGGGCAACAGCCGCATGGCGGTGCGCTCGGTACCCATCCGCACCAACCCGGAGCTTCGGGAATCCAGGCTGATTAAAAGTGTTTCCGGGTATGTGAAACGATCGATGGTCACCATCCTTCGCTCGTTTATGATGTATAACCCGCTGAAGTTTTTTGGCGCCGCAGGCAGCGCGCTATTCGGCCTGGGGTTCCTGTTGGGCCTTCGCTTTCTGGTGTATTACCTGCAGGGTTCCGGAGCCGGGCATATCCAATCTCTGATTTTAACGAGCATCCTGCTATTGATGGGGGTGCTCACCTGGGTAGTCGGGTTGCTTGCGGATATTACTGCGGCCAACCGCAAAATACTGGAAGATATTCAATTCCGTGTCCGCAAGCTGGATTATCTGGAGGACGGAACCGCGAAGAAAGCCGACCCGAAGGCATAACGAAGGTAAACCATACGATGTCTTGCCGTGTGTTGCGCGGCAGGATGGCGTTTTTGCTTTGTTGTGAAACGCGTTTTCCGATATGCCCCTTTTTCTTGACAGGTCTATGAAAAAACGATAAGATACAACCGAATCGTTCGTTCTTTTCGATCATTTTCAAAGGGGGAAACGGCTGTGCGTCCGAGCCGCGCCGGATGGAAAACGCTTTTGCTTGCGCTTTTTTGGGCGTTGTCGCTGGCGGCATTTTCCGCGCCGCTTACCGGCGCGGGCACGACCGGCGGTGATGCGGCCGTCGCGTGGACGCGCACGGCGTCCTACGCGGGCGTCTGGCTGATTGCGGCGGTTGCGCTGGGCTTAGGGTATCGGCTGCTGGAGCGGTTGCCTCGCGCGCTGGGGCAGCCGCGGCTGTGGATATTGGCGTTTTGCTTCGCCGCCGTGCTGACGCTTGGTGAGAGCTTTGCCCAAACGGGTACGGCCGCGCTGGTGACGGGGCAAAAGATGCTTGCGCTTTTATATTTCGCGGGTCGCGTGCCTGCCTGTTACCTGGGTATGGCGCTAATGATGGAGGCGCTTTCGCACCGCCGCGCCGCGCCTGCCGCTGACGTTTCCAACCCCGCCGCGGACGAGGAAGCCGCGGCGATCGTGCGGCCGCGCCCCGTATGGGCGGTTCGTGCGGAACAGGCGGCGCTGGGGAATACACAGATCGCACCGTCCAACGGGAAATACGCCCCGCCGGTGCCGGAGTGGGCCGCAAGGCGCGAACCGGCGGTATGGACACCGGAGAAACAGTCTATCGATCCGGTTTCGCTCGCGGTTGCCGACCCGCAGCCGGCCCAGACGGAGGCGCAGGTTCCGCCCGAAACGTTTTCACCTCTGGTAGCCGCGGAGCAATATCGCTGCCCCGCGGCGGATATCGCCCGTGGGGCGTGGGCGCCACACCCCGGCGCTGAGCCCAAGTATCTGGCACCCAAGCCGGTTCCCAAAGGCCGGGAGGGGCTGCCCACCGCCGTTTACGCGCTTTTGCTGTTCCTGTGCTGGCTGCCGTATCTGGTGGCGGTCTGGCCCGGCACCGTGAGCAACGACAGCATTACCCAGCTAGCGGAAATTCTGGGCGTTAAGGCTTTGGAAAACGGGAATCCTCTGGCGCAGACAGGGCTGATCTGGCTGGCGGTACAGGTGGGACAAGGGCTGCTGGGATCGGCGGACGCCGCCGTAACGCTGTATGTATCAGTACAGGCGGCACTGCTGGCGTGGCTGTTGGGTTATACGCTGCGGCGGATGGCGGACATGCGCGCCCCCCGGTGGCTTACGTGGCTGGCCGGTGTTTTTTATGCGTTGTGCCCCGTCTTTCCGGTTTTCGCTTTCTGCATGGGCAAGGACACGGTATTCGCCATGGCGGTATTGTGGTTTACGCTGATGGTCTGGCGCATGGTGGAAAGCAAGCGGCCACCGCTGCGTACGGTGCTTGGGCTGTGCCTGAGCGCGGCGGCCTGTGCGCTGTTGCGCAACGCGGGCGCCGCGCTGGCGGGAATCACGCTGCTCGTATTGCTGATCCGCGCCTTCACTGTGCCCACCCGGCAATGGCAGGCGCCGCTCATCGCGCTCGCGGCCATGGGCGTGGCGCTGGGGGTGCTCTATATCATGGTTGTACCGAGCTTGCAGGCGCAGCCCGCCGCAGAAGCCGAAAACTGGTCCGTGCCGCTGCAGCAGGTGGCGCGGGTCGCGGCTGGGGGGACGCTGAGCGAAGAGGAGAAAGCCGTCATCGACGCGGTGCTGCCCGTGGAGGAAATTCGCATAGCGTATAATGGGGAGCTTTCCGACCCGGTCAAGGCGCTGTGGCGCCCTGCGGCGAGCGCGGAAGCCAAAAGCGCTTTCTTCGGTACATGGCTCCGGCTGGGTGTTAAGTATCCGGCCACCTACCTGAGCGCCTTCTTCCACAACAGTTACGGCTACCTTTTTCCCGGCTATGTGAGCACGATTAAGCCGACGTTCCTGCTGGGCATGGAAGGGCGCACAACGCTGATCGACGGGCAATTCGATTTTACCGTCAATCCCGCTGCTGAGACGCTGAAGACTGCGCTGCGTTCCCTGTTTGCCTATGTGCCTTTCAGGCTCCTTTGTGCGCCTGGCCTGTATGGATGGCTGGCGCTGCTTGCACTGGCAGGGATTCTGGGCAGCCGGCAGCGCCGCAACGCCGTTTGCCTGCTGCCCGGGCTCCTCGCGCTGGCAGGCTGCCTGTTTTCGGCGGTGAACGGCTATTTCCGCTATGCCATGCCGCTGTATTTTATGGCTCCGCTGCTGCTGGCGCTGCTGGCGCAGGCGCTGTTTTCCGGCCGACGCGCCCGAAACGAAAAAAAGATCGCCGCGTGAGCGCAGGCTTTGCCGACGGTGTGCCACCGCCGAGCCGCGCTGATACGGAAAGGACGATTGCATGAAGGTCATGTTCTCGGTGAACCATCCCGCGTGGGCGCATCAGTTTCATCCTATCGTGGAAAGGCTGCGCGCCCGGGGCGACGAGGTGATGACGCTGGTTGTGGAAAAGGACGGCGCGACGGAACTTTTGCGCAGCTATGGCATCCCCTATGTGCTCTGCGCCAACGGCACGGGGAGCAACGTACTGCAGAAGGGCTGGCTTTTTCTTCGCCTGTGCGTCCGCTATACCCGGCATGCCCTCCGCTTCCGCCCGGATGTCCTCATCGGCCGGGCTTCGCCCATGATGGCCGTGGCTGCGTGGGTATGCCGCAAGCCCCATCTGGTCTACGAGGATACGGAGGTCAGCCGGTTCAGCCTGCGCATCTGCAAGCACCTGAGCACTAAAATCCTCACCCCGCGCACGTTTTTAAGCGATCTGGGCTTAAAACAGGAGCGTGTGGATACTTACAAAGAACTTTTTTATCTGCATCCCAGCGTGTTCACGCCCGACCGGCAGGCGCTGATCAGCGCGGGCTTTAACCCGGACGAACCGTACGTGCTGGTGCGCTTCGTGGCCTGGAACGCCAGCCACGACGTGGGCAAGCACGGCTTGAGCGACGCAGGGCAGCTTTCGCTGGTGGAGCGTCTGCAAGCCGCCGGTGTGCGCGTATGGGTCAGCAGCGAAAAACCTCTCCCGCCCGCGCTGGAACCGTACCGGCTGCGCACCCCCTTTGCGCTGGCGCACCATGTGCTGGCATTCGCAAAGCTTGTGTACAGCGAGGGCGCGACCATGGCCAGCGAGGCGGCAGTGCTGGGCGTGCATGCGCTGTACGTAAACGTCATCCAAAGCGGCAGCACCCGCGAGCAGAGCGAACGCTACCACCTGCTGTATAACTTTAACGACGGCGAAGACCGGTACGAACATGCGCTTACGCAGGCGCTGGCGCTGCTTAACGACCCGAACCTGATACAGGAAGGGCAGGCAAAGCGGGCACGGCTGCTTGCTGAAAAAACGGATATCAACGATTACTTCATCACCGAGACGGATCGGTTGGCGAAGGCCGGGAGGAATGGCTGATGTTGGATTGGAGCGCGGTCGGCAACGGATGGCGTAACCTGTATCTGCTCAGTTCCCTTGTGCAGGCTCTGGCGCTGGGCCTGTTTTTTGCCAAACGGCGGCTGTGGGTAAAACGCAGCCGGTTGGGCGCGTTTCTGGCGGGCGCGGCACTGACGCCGTTAATCCAATACCTGTGGACGCTGCTGTTGGCGCTGGCCTGGCCGCAGGCGTCCAAATGGGTATACATCGGCGTTTTACCGCTCATCGCGGCGGTTTATCTGCTGGTAACGGCGCTTGGCAGCATCAGGCGGATTGTGCCGCTTACGCTGCGCGCGTGGGCATGGCTCAAGCGCCTGCTCAGGATGGACAGGGCCGCGCTGGTTTCGCTGTGCTTTACGCTTGCGATGGCAATTCTGCTGGCGCCCATCTGTATTCGCGCCGCCACCGACGCCAACGTCGCCCAAGCGGACGCGGGGGAGTATATGGCGCTGGGGCTTCGTTACTGCGAAGATCGCGATCTGGGCGCGCTGCTGGATAAGGACGACGCTACCGGGCACTTCCGCGGCAACTCGCACTTTCCGTCGCTGGAGCTTTACATGGCTTACGGCCTGATGCACACAAGCGATACGTACGGCTACCCCTACGACAAACCCATGATCACGGGGCTTGGACTATTGGTATTCTATCTGCTCTCGGCATTTTCGGCGCTGCTGATACAGGTGACGCGCGGCAAAAAACGCTGGATACTGCTGGGACTATTGCTATTCAATCTGGTGCCGAACTACGTTTTTTCCCTTTTCGGCGCGGCGCGGGACAGCTGGCGCTGCCTGGCGATTCTCGCCGCAGCCGTGGCGCTGTGCGAGCTTCGGCCGCAGGGAGATTGGAAGCGCTATCTGGGCAAGCTTGCGTTGATGACCGGGCTTTGCTTTACGGTGATGAGCACCCACGTGGTCAGCTTTGTGGTGCTGCCCTTTCTGGTGGTTGCATGGGTGCTATTGTGCTGGCTGGAGGCGCTCTACCGCCGCGAGGGTAGCGCAGGGCGCACGCTGCTGCGTTCCGCGGGGTTGGCGCTGGGCGGCGCGGCGGGCACGCTGGCCGCGTACGCAGGCAACATTTGGTGCTATTTACAGTGGGGGCAGTTTAGCCCCTGGCGGCTGATGACCACCTATACCGACGCGCCCTGGTATCAGCTGTACCTGCAGGGCGAATATAAATTAGAAGAAACAACCACACATTTGAACTTTTGGAAAGATCGGTACGATATCGTCATGGCCTACGCCACGCCCATAGGGCTGTGGGGGCTACGGCTGGCCGTGTTTGGCCTCGCTGCGGCGCTGGTGGTGCTCATCGTGCGCAGGCTGCGGATTCGCAGGGAGGTGCGCTCGCTTCTGGGGGATGATCGGAAAAACGGCCCGGTGGCCGTATTTGTACGGGATACGGAAATGCAGCTGGCGCGCGCAGAACGCGTGCGTGCAGTGCTGGCGGCGTCGCTGTTTACGCTTTTCACGCTCGTGCCGATGTCGGGTCTGCTGGATACGCACCTGTACAGTTTTTCCGGCTCGTTCCTGACCCTGCAGCGCTACACCCTGCAATGGTTCATGCTGGCCTGCGTGACGATCGCGGCGGTGCTCGCGGCGGCGGAAGCCGAGTGGCCGCAAGTGCTCGGGTGGGTCAAACACGCCGGGGGCCGGACAATCGCCGCGCTGCGTGGGCGATGGCCCGGCGCAGGGCTATGGGCGCGGCGGGTACCGGCATTATTGGGAGCGCTATTGTGCGTGCTGGCCTTTGCGCAGGGAACCAGCGAAAGCGGCTACGCCAACAGCTTCTATCGCTACGGACGGCCGATGCTCACCGACGAGAGCACTGCGCAGGATACCGGCTTTTTGCAGCGCTACACCCTGTTGCTAAAGCTTAATGATTTGGTGCCCCAGGATGAGAAGATCCTTGTCACACGGCCAGGCTACCAGTATGCGCTGCACGCGAAAGGCTACGTGCTCACCAGCAACCCCATTGTGCCGCTGATGAACCTGCCGCTTTCGCAGGTGGGTGACGCGCTGCGGCAGATGAACGTGGCGGCGATCTGCACTGAGCCGGATTTTTGGGACGAGCGTTATTATGCGCTGTCCACCCTGAGCGAATACCTGAACAGCCTCCCCGATAAGCAGATCATCGACGATGGAACTATGCGCGTCTATCTGCTGGACGAATCCCTGATCGGCAAGCTGACCGCCGGGGCCGAAACTCCAGAGGCGGCGGGGACAGTTTAAGCCATAACCATTGTAAAAGTTCACAGCTGGGCGACGGACAACGCGTGGTACAACGCCCTGCGGCGCACAATCGGCGGGTCGCGGGGTTGTTGCCGCGGCTTGCGTGCGTGCCGGGCGCGTGGTATGATGGGCGGGCACCCGGGAAAACATCCCGCGATGCGGATAACAAGGAGGATGCCGATGAACTGTCCGAATTGCGGAAACGCGCTGCCGGAAGGCACGCAAATCTGTCCCGCCTGCGGAATGCCGCAGGATAACACGCAGGGAGGAACAGGCTACCCGCAAGGTTATCACCCCGCGGGTTATACGGGCGGCAAACCGCAGGGATATGCACAAAATCCCTATGCGCAGGGCGGCTATCCGCAGGGGTACGATCCCGCCGCCGCTGGGCAGGGCGGGTTTCCGCAGGGGCAAAATGGGTTTCCCGCGGGTTACCAGCAGGTATACAATCGCTACAGCGCAACGCCCGTGCAAAACAGCGAGTTTTTAGCGGCGCTGGCCAACCTGCCGCGCGTGATCCGCAACCTTTTCAGCGATCCGGGCGAGACGCTGCACGGCATGATGGAGCGAAAAGATCGCTATACCGGCGCGGTCGTCGCGTCGCTGTCGCTGCTTTTGACGTTCCTGGTGGCGATTCTGGTGACGCGGGGGGTGATCCTCGCCGCGTTTACGAGCCTTTCGGGGTTGACGGGCGTATCGCTGGCGGCGGACGAGGCCAGCCTGAACCAGGGCGTCAACTACATTGCGGGCAAGATGGCGGTCTCCGTGGGGGGTATCGCCGCGCTGTGCCAACTGCTTGCGCTGCTTTTGCCGGCGGCGGTGACGCTTACGTACCTTTGCGCGGTGAAAAAAGTCCGTTTTTCTTTCCTGCTGACCTCCAACCTTGTGGCGATTGTTACCTTGCCAAGCATTGCGGCGGCTGTGTTATGCATGCTGTGCAGCCTCCTTTCGCCCGTGTTGGCCGTGATGATGCTGGTGTTGGGCGACGTGGTGAGCTATGTGCTTTTATGCGCGCTGATCGTGTGGATCACGGGGTTGCCGCAGCATCAGGTCGTGCCGGTGAAGATTGCCATCGTCTGTTCGGCGGAGGCGCTTAAAATTCTGTTCATATGGCTTGTGGGCGGGGCGCTGGCGACCGGGGCTTTGCACACGGTAAGCGCGCTTGTCGGTTCAATGGGAAGTTTGTTGTAAGCTTGCCTTTCCGCGGGCATCGACGGGGTCCAACCCTGTGTTCGGCGCCTGACAGCGACAGGCTTTCCATGAACGAATCTACTCTTTCGAAAAAGTGAAAAATATCACTTGACCTTGACGTTACGTCAAGGTTTATTCTATACTTGCGGCAAGGTAACCATCATGGGTGTTAAGGGGGAGTGCGTGTGATGACCGTTCACGAGGTGGCAAAACTGGCGGGTGTCAGCGAGCGAACGCTGCGTTATTATGACCGATTCGGGCTTTTACCGCCCACCGCAACCAGCCCCGCGGGTTATCGCCTGTATGATCGGGCTGACCTGGAACAGCTGCAGCGAATCCTGTTTTTGCGGGAATTGGATTTTCCGCTCAAGGAGATTGTGACAATGCTCGTGGCGGAGGCGAACGACCAGCGGCAGGCCATCCTGCGGCACCACGAGCTGCTGGAACAGAAAAAGATGCGTTTGCAGGGCTTGATCGACCTGTGCGAACGCTTGCTGAAAGGAGAGGACGAGATGAGTTTACGGGAGTTTGACCAATCCGGCATTGAACGCCTTAAAGACGAATATGCCCGGGAAGCGAAGGAACGCTGGGGTGAGAGCGAGGCTTTTCACGAAAGTGAGAAGCGTACCGCCGCTTATGGTGACAGGGAGTGGAACGAGGTGAAGGCCGAAAGCGAGACCATTCTCCGGGAATTCGCGGCCCTGACGGGGCACGATCCCACGAGCCCCGAGGTGCGCAAGGCGCTTGCGAAATGGCGCGATCACATCAACGCGCGGTTCTACCCCTGCACGGATGAAATTCTGGCGGGATTGGGTGAAATGTATGTAGCGGACGAGCGTTTCCAGAAAACGCTAGACGAATACGGCAAGGGTACGGCGCGGCTGATGAGCGAAGCCATACGCCGGAGAAACGAATAACTCCAAAGGCAAGGGGAGCAGGAAACGACGAAAAGGACGGGTCTGACCGTAAACTTGCGGTCAGGCCCGTTTAGTAATTAGAAAATTGGCCGACCATTTTTAGCAACGGATTCCGTCGGCACTCCTGTAAATAAGGCTCTTTCGACAGTGGCGATCCGTAAAGCATGCATTCGTCCGCCGTGTTTACGCCAGCACCATGCCCTCGCCCGGTTCCAGCTTGACCTCGATCAGCCCGCTCCACACAGGCAGCGTTCGATCCGCATACAGGTCATGCACGGCGGCGCAGGCGCACAGCGTGGCCGGCAGGGCAAGCTGAGCGGTGATCGTTTCCGTGGAGGTGTTGAGCACGCACAATAGTCTTTCCTCGTCGGTAAAGCGCTCGTAGGCGTACAGTCCGCTCTCGTCCGTATGCCAGGTGCGAAACGTGCCGATGCGCAGCGCTTCGTGGGCGGCGCGCAGTGCAACCAGCTTGCGATAGTGTGCGCGCGTCGGGTTCTTATCCACGTTGTCCCAGCGCATGGGTCGGCGGTTGTCCGGGTCGGCACCGCCCTCCATGGCCAATTCGTCGCCGTAGTAGATAATGGGCGCGCCCATGAACGTGAACTGGAAAAACGACGCGGCGTGCAGCATGCGCACGTCGCCGCCCGCGCGGGTCAGCACGCGTTCCGTGTCGTGGGAGCTCAGGAAGGTCCAAAGCACGTCCTGCGTGCGCTGGGGGTAGAGCATCGCCGCGTCGTTGACTGCGGTATCGAAGGCGGAAAGTGGAATGGAGTGGGTACAGAAACGCTTCCAGATGTTGCGGCTGAGTACGTAGTGCATGGCGGAATCGAACATGTCGCCACTGTTGAGCCATTCGCGGCTGTCATCCCAGCATTCGGCGACCATCAGGCTATCGGGATTGACGCGCTTCATCATGGTGTGGAACTTACGCCAGAAATCCGGCCAGACCTCGGGACTCACGTCCAGCCGCCAGCCGTCGACGCCGCAGGTTTCCAGCCAGTATTGGCCGACTTTAAGAAAGTAATCGGCGCAGGCAACGTTGCGCAGGTTGAGCTTTGGCATGTAGGGCTCGTGGCTGAAGGTGCGGTAGCCGCAGGCTTCCACATCGTCGAAAAAGAACCAGTCGCGGTATTCGCTCATTTCCCCTTTTTCCAGGGCGTCCATAAATGGCGCAAAGCCCAGCCCGCAATGGTTGAAAACGCCGTCCAGCACGATACGCAAGCCGTTTTGGTGCAGTTCGTCGCACAGCGCTTTCAGGTCGTCCAGCGTGCCCAGCAGGGGATCGATCTGCTCATAATCGAAGGTGTTGTAGCGGTGAGCGCTGTCGCTTTGGAAAATCGGGGTGGTGTAGATCATGGAGACGCCGAGTTCCTTTAAATAAGGTACGGCGGCGCGGATGCCGCCCAGGTTGCCCCCGAAGCGGAATTCGCTCTGCACCCTGTTGCTGTTCCATGGCTCCAGCCCTTTTTCCGGTTCGCCCTCACGGCGGAAGCGATCTGGGAAGATCTGGTAACCCACGCCGCCCCGCGCCCATTCCGGCATGGGATCGGCAGGATAGGCATAGGCGAAGGCAAAGCTTTCGCTGATGTCGTCGGGGCCGTCGCAGCCCGCGCGCAGGCCGGCGGCATCCAGCTTAAAGGCGCGCTCGCCGTCGGCATAGAGGAGAAACAGGTATTTCATGCGCGGATCGTTCCAATGGAAGCGGACTTCGTAAAAATCAAAAAGGTCGTCCCGGTACGCCACAGCCATAGGGTAATCCTGCGCGCCGGAAAAGGGATCGGGGAAAGTATAAGGGCTGGCAACGCGCGCCGATACGCGCTCAAACTCGCCGCGCCCCGTGCGCAGACGCAGCACCACGTCACCTTCCGGCGTCGCGTGCCGATACTCCAGCCACGGCATGTGGTAAACGGAGCCAAGGGAAAGCTGTTTCAAATGAGAAACCTCCTTAGGGGATTGTGCGAAGGGCGGCGTCCGGCGATCATTCCACGGGGATTTCGGCCACCGAGTCCCGTTGGATGAGGGTAAAGGGGACGTCGATATGGGTCGGGTTTTCCACCGTTCCCCGGATGATATTGAGGAGCAGCGTCATCGCGTGGATGCCCAGCTCCCGCGGGTGCACGTCGATGGTGGTCAGCGCCGGGGTGTGGTATTGGCCGGCCTGAGTGTTATTGAAGCTGACGATGCTCACGTCGGCGGGCACGCTGAGGCCCAGTGTGAGCAAAAACCCATTCAGTCCGATGGAAAGCGGATCGTCCATACTGACCACAGCCGTGGGCCTGTCCGCATGGCGGAAAATTTCGCCCAGGTGGGTAAAATCCGGCATATTCTCAATCAGGCGTGCCGGGACGATCCAGTCCTCCCGTACGGGAGCGCTGAATTCCGCCATAGCCTGCCGAAAGCCCTTCATGCGGTTCTCCATCATGATAAAGCGCTTATCGTACCCCAAAAACAGGATGTGCCGATGCCCGCGCCTGAGCAGGTAGCGCGTGGCCTCGCCGCCAGCGAGAACGTTGTCGTTATCGACGTAATAGCTATGCTCCGGGTCCAGCGGATGCCCGATTTCCACCATTGGCAGCGTGATGCCCGCGCCCGCGTCCTGGGGGCTTGTGAAGGTCGAAAGGCAGATGAGCCCGGAGGCAAAGCCGCTGTCGGCCATATCCCGCATGGCGTCGGCTTCGCTCATGTTTTCCACGCCCGTGCTTAACAGCATGTGGTAGCGGCGTTCGCCCGCCACCTTGCCCAGCCCTTGCAGCACCGCCGGATAAAACGGATGTCCCATGCTGGCGGAAGCAGATTCCGCAAACAAAACGCCCACGATGCGTGTTTCCTGTTTTACCAGGCTGCGCGCCATCTGGTTGGGGTGAAAATCCAACGCTTTGGCCACGTCGCGCACACGCCGGCGCACTTCCTGGGAGATTCGCGGGTTATCGCGCAAGGCGCGGCTGACTGTGGAGGGAGAAACCTCCGCCAGCCGTGCGACGTCCTTGATGGTTGCTTTCGTTGCCATGCTTCTCCTCCTTTATCTATAGTACGTGCGCGTTATATAATGAAGCGGCCCTGAATAATGTGCAAACGTTTGACCTCCTGCATCATACCGTGTTGCCGGGTGCTTGTCAAGCGCGGTGGCGGAAAACGGCGTGAGGCCGCGGTTCCGTTTTTGCGTATGCGGGCTATATAATCACGCCGCCAGGGTGCGGCCGCGGCCGCACAAAGAACCCGGAAACGCCGGGATTTGCCCGCGAATCGACTTGACATCCTTTTCTCTGCCTTTTATAATAAGTACGAACATTTGCAACCGCCCACGCCAGAAAGTTTGCGCCTGCGCAGGCATCAAGGCGTGCGGGTGCGTTTTTTAACGGTTCGCTGCGCGGGCGGTGAACGGTGGGAAACGCCGCCCGGTAGGGGCAGGCACGCCGCAGAGGGCAGTGCTTGCCCGGCAAAGGAATAAGGAGAGATCAATATGACCATTCAAGAGCTTGAGGCAACGTGCAAGCAGGTTCGGCGTGATATCATCAATATGACCGCCGACGCGGGCAGCGGCCATCCCGGCGGCTCCCTGTCGGTTACGGAGATTCTGGTTGCCCTGTACTTTTCCAAAATGCACATCGATCCGAAAAATCCTAAGGATCCGGGCCGCGACCGGCTGGTGCTTTCCAAGGGGCACGCCACCCCCGGGCTTTATGGGGTGCTTGGCCGCAGGGGCTATTTTCCCGTGGAAGAGTTTCATCACTTCCGCCAGCTGCACAGCCCCCTGCAGGGCCATCCGGACATGATTAAATGCCCCGGGGTGGACGCATCCACCGGCTCGCTGGGGCAAGGCGCTTCCATTGCTACGGGTATGGCGCTGGGCGCGCGGCACAACGGCAATCCCTGCCACGTATACGCGGTGCTGGGCGACGGCGAATGCCAGGAAGGGCTCATTTGGGAGGCTTCCATGGCGGCGGCGCATTATAGGCTGGATAACCTCACCTTCGTACTGGATAACAATGGCCTGCAGATTGACGGCAGCAACGAGCAGGTGATGAGCCTGGGCGATATCCATGCCAAGTTTGCGGCCTTCGGCTTCAACGTCATCGAAGTCAAGGACGGCAACGATATCCGCCAGGTGTTGGATGCGCTCAACCAGCCCGCTCAAGCCGGCAAGCCCACCTGCATCATTTGCCATACCGTCAAGGGCAAGGGCGTATCCTATATGGAGAACCAGTTCAGCTGGCACGGCAAGGCCCCGAACGAAGAGCAGCGCGCGCAGGCGCTCAAGGAATTGGAGGCGTAACCATGAGTGAAAAGAAAGCCACCCGCGTCGCCTACGGCGAGGCGCTTGTAGAACTGGGCCAGACAAACGAGAAGATCGTCGTGCTGGACGCCGACCTGGCTTCCGCTACGATGACCAAGTATTTTAAAGACGCGTATCCCGACCGCCATTTTGAGTGCGGCATCGCCGAGGCCGACCTGATCGATCTGGGCGTGGGCATGAGCACGATGGGGCTGACGCCTTTCTGTTCTACCTTTGCGGTGTTCGCGGGGCGTTGCTTTGAGCAAATCCGCAACTCCGTATGCTATCCCCACAACAACGTCAAGCTCGCCTTCACGCACGCGGGCCTCACCGTGGGCGAGGATGGCGGCAGCCACCAATCCATTGAGGATGTGGCGCTGATGCGCGTCCTGCCGGGGATGACGGTGATCGTTCCCTGCGATGCCAACGAAACCCGTAAGGCTGTGCTGGCCGCCGTGGAGATCGACGGCCCCGTATACCTGCGCCTTGCGCGCCTGCCCACCGCAGTATTTGACGATATGCCCTTCATCGTTGGCAAGGGACACGTGATGCGCGAGGGCAAGGACGCGGTGATCTTCACCTGCGGAACCATGGTGGAGGTATCGCTGGACGCCGCCAAACTGCTGGCCGAACAGGGCATGGATGTGACCGTGGTAAACATGCACACCTTAAAGCCGCTGGATGAAGAACTGGTGCTGGAATACGTCCAAAAGTGCAATAAGGTCTTTACCGTGGAGGAGCACAGCATTATCGGCGGGCTGGGCGACGCGGTGGCGAGCGTGCTGGTGGGCAAGGGCGCTTTCACATTCCGGAAAATCGGTGTGGAGGACAGGTTCGGCCAATCCGGCAAGCCTATGGACGTGCTGCGCGAATATGGCCTGTGCGCCGATCAGGTGGCGGCCAAGATACTGGCGGCCAAATGATAATAGGAAGATTCTTTGTAGCGGCGGATGCGAAAGCTTCCGCCGCCGTTTTGACTTTTTTTCGTTATGCGTTTAAGCCGTTGCATTTAAGAACTTGACGGGTATGATATCATCAAGGTGCGAAGAAATGATGATCCGGCCGACCGATACGAGAGGAGAAAACGTATGGACATTACCCAGGCGATCCGCGCGCGTCGCAGCATACGGAAATACAAAGCGGGGCAGACCATCCCCCGGGAACACGTCGAGCTGATGTTGGAGGCTGCCATGTGCGCGCCCAGTGCTTGCAACTCCCGGCCGTGGGAGTTCGTTGTGGTGGAAAACGCCGAATTGCGCCGGCAAATAACACAGCTTCATCCCTACTGCCGTTCCCTGCCGGACGCGGCGATGGCGATTGTGGTATGCGGCCACCCCGAGGCCCTGCCGGATGTGACGGGCGACGGCTTTTGGCCGCAGGACTGCGCGGCCGCGACGGAAAACATTCTTTTACAGGCCACCGGGCTGGGCTACGGTACCTGCTGGTGCGGCGTTTATCCCGATCAGGCACGCGCCGGGGCGCTGGCCAAACTGCTGGACGTCGAAGCCGTGCCCCTGAGCCTCATCATCGTCGGCGTGCCGAATGAAAATCCCGATCGCCGCGGCTTTTTGGATCCCACGCGCGTGAAATACCTGCGCTGAGCGCAGGGCAGGCGGGTAAATCGTTTTCCGGGGTCGGGTGAACGGCGATATACCGCGACCCCGGCCCTTTCCCGCACAGGAATCCGGCAGCGAGGAGGCGCCCGAATGATCATAGAAGTATTGCCGCAGGCGTTTACCATATGCAAGCTGGCGGATGAAACGCCTGTCGACCTTTCCGCGCCGTACTGCTTCGTGGCTAAAACCGACGCGGAGCTTTCGCTGGTCTGCCCCACGAGCTATGCGCCTGCCGGCACGCTTGCCCGGGAAGACGGCTGGCGTGCTTTTCGGGTAGCCGGCGTGCTGCCGTTTTCGCTTACGGGGGTGTTGAGCCGCCTCACGGGGGTGCTGGCGGCCAAGGGCGTGCCGGTGTTCGCCGTATCCACTTTCGAAACGGATTATGTGCTGGTAAAACAGGAACGTTGGCAAGAAGCACTCGCCGCGTTGGAAAGCGACGGGATCCGCGCCCTTGCCGCGGGACACGGGTGATTCGAAAAAAGCGTTGACAACACCGGGGAAAACCGATAAAATAAGCTTTGTCTGGGCGAGGCCGTGCGGGCATGCGGGTGTAACTCAATGGCAGAGTTCCAGCTTCCCAAGCTGGTTACGTGGGTTCGATTCCCATCACCCGCTCCAACCGCATGCACGTACCGACAATATCGGGACCGAATAAGGAGGAACTATTCATGGCCAAGGTACATTTTGAACGCACCAAGCCGCACGTAAACATCGGCACCATCGGACACGTAGATCACGGCAAGACGACGCTGACGG